>JAGLDO010000099.1 GCA_023145555.1 Bacteroidales bacterium | reverse complement strand
TTATGAGCTTCTCGCATTACATCTAACCATTGTTGAGTATTACATTTTACAGGCGATACAATTTTGCGAACTCTGTCTGATAATATTTCGGCTCCTGCTCCCGGCAAACTGTCTAAACCGGCATCAATTAATGCTTCTAAAATTTCGCGATATGATTTTTTTTCTAAGTTAGAGATATGAACAATTTCAGCCGGACCTAAAGCATGTAATTTTAGATTTGGAAACATTTGTTTTAATTCTCTAAAAAGATTGCTGTAAAATTTAAGTCCAAGGTCAGGATGTAAACCTCCTTGTAATAATAATTGCTCTCCACCTAATTTTTTTAATTCTTCAATTTTTTTCTTGTATTCAGGCAAGCTTGTTATATATGCATCTTTATCATTTTTCTTGCGATAAAAATTACAAAATTTACAACCGGAAATACAAACATTGGTTATATTTACATTCCTGTCAATCAGCCATGTTACTTTATTGTCGGGTCTTATTTTTTTTCTTAATTCATCTGCAACAAGCATTAGCTTTGCAATAGGTGCGTTTTCATACAAAAACAAACCCTCGTCAACAGTTAAAAATTCTTTTGATAAAGCTTTATTATATAATTTATCTAAATTCATTGAAATTTTTTTTAATAATAAAATACAAAAATATTAAAAGATTGAATTATTACTAACAATATATTTTTTATTAACTTTACATTTTTAAAAATAATAAAAAAACGATGGAAATTAAATTTATAAAAACAAATAAACTACCTGAAAGCAAATCAATTGTTTTCTTAATTAGTAAAGATGTTGACCTCTCAAAATATAATTTTTCAGATACTGAATTAGATTATATTAATAGAAAAATAAAATTAGACGAAAAGCATATTGTAATAAATAAATACACACATTTTGTTTATATACAATTAGTTGAGAGTGAAAAAGAAGTCTATAAAAATAATGAAAGTTTAAGAAAAGAAGCCAATAAGCTTTGTAAACACATAAAAGCTAATAAGATTGATAATATTACAATTGCAAACTTAAGTGATGATGAACAATCAATAATTTCTTTTGCCGAAGGATTAGCTTTGAGTAATTATGATTTTATTAAATATAAAAATCAAGAAAAAGACAAAAAGACGTTTTTAAAAGAAATAAACTTATTTTGCAATAAGCTCAACAACAAACAAGTTGAGCACCTTCAAATAAGTACCGATGCCGTTTATTTAACACGAGATTTAATAAATGAACCTGTTTCGTTTTTAACATCAGTGCAATTGGCAGCTGAGGCACAAAAAATTGGCAAAAGAGCCGGATTTAAAACTGATGTTTTTAACAAAAAGAAGATTGAGAGTTTGCGCATGGGCGGTTTGCTTGCCGTTAACAAAGGAAGTATTGATCCTCCTACTTTTTCTGTTTTAGAATGGAAACCCGAAAATGCAAAAAACAGCAAACCAATTGTTCTTGTTGGGAAAGGAATAGTTTACGATACCGGAGGTTTGAGTTTGAAACCAACAAATTATATGGATACTATGAAAAGCGACATGTCTGGTGCTGCTGCTGTTATTGGAACATTTTATGCAATAGCAAAAGCAAAATTACCGGTTCATGTTGTTGGTTTAATCCCGGCAACAGATAACAGACCGGATGGAAATGCATATACCCCTGGAGATGTTATTACAATGCACAATGGATTAACCGTTGAGGTTTTAAACACAGATGCCGAAGGAAGAATGATATTGGCAGATGCTTTGAGTTATGCAAAACAATATAAGCCTGAACTTGTATTTGACCTTGCAACACTCACCGGAGCGGCAGCTGTAGCAATTGGAGCTTATGGAATTGTTGCCATGGGAACAGCAGATAAAAAGAAATTTAATACTTTAAAACAAAGTGGAAATAATGTTTATGAACGAATAGTAGAATTTCCTTTTTGGGAAGAATATGATGAGTTATTAAAATCAGATATTGCAGATTTAAAAAATATTGGAGGACGCGATGGAGGAGCAATAACAGCAGGTAAATTTTTAGAACATTTTACCGATTATCCGTATATACATCTTGATATTGCAGGACCTGCATTTATTCAAAAAGAAGACAGCTATAGAGGAAAAGGAGGAACAGGAGTTGGGGTAAGACTTTTTTTTGATTACTTTAAATCAATTATTTAATTAACAAGTTAATTTTTATTAAAATGGATAAACATAAAATAAGAGTAGGTATTTCACATGGAGATATTAATGGCGTTAGTTACGAAATAATTATAAAAACGTTATTAGACAATAGAATTTTTGAATTTTGCACTCCAATTGTTTATGGTTCTTCAAAAGTTGCTGCTTATCATCGTAAAGCATTAAACATCAATAACTTTAGCTTGAATTCCATTTCAAAACCTGAAGATGCGAATATTAAAAGAGCAAATATTATTAATTGTATAGACGATGATATTAAAGTTGAATTTGGCAAAAGTACTGAAGCTGCCGGAAATTCTTCTTTTGTTGCACTCGAAAGAGCAACACAAGATTTGAAGGATAAAAAAATTGATGTTTTAATTACTGCACCAATAAATAAAAATAATATTCAATCAGAAAAATTTCATTTTCCCGGTCATACAGAATATTTAAAAGAAAAATTTAATGCCGATGTTGTTTTAATGATGATGGTTAGTGATATTATGAGGGTTGGTGTTGTTACAGGACATATCCCAATCTCAGAAGTTACAGAGCATATTACAGAGGAAAACATTTTAAAAAACTTGCGATTAATGAACAAGTCATTAATTGAAGATTTTGGAATAAGAAAACCAAAAATTGCTGTTTTAGGACTAAATCCTCATGCCGGAGATAATGGTGTTATTGGAAACGAAGAAAAAGAAATTATTGTACCATCAATAACAAAAGCCCGAAAAGAAAATATTCTTGCCATTGGACCATATCCCGCTGATGGTTTTTTTGGTTCAAACAGCTTTAAACAATTTGATGCTATTTTAGCAATGTACCACGACCAAGGATTAGCTCCTTTTAAAGCAATATCGTTTGACAGTGGTGTTAATTATACCGCAGGATTGCCAATTGTAAGAACTTCACCGGCACACGGCACGGCTTATGAGATTGTAGGTAAAAATATTGCATCTCCAAATTCTTTTAGACAAGCATTATATTTAGCTTGTGATATTTATAAAAACAGAAAAGAACATAATAATTTAATTAAAAACTCAATAATTAATAATTCTTCTGAAAAATAATTTGTGATTTTAATTATAAAATTTTTTGATTGATTGTGTTTTATTATTTTAAATATTAGTTCTTTCTTATTGAATTTTTTTATACATTAGCTTTTTAATTAATTAATTATGAGTTATAATTGGTCAGATAAAACAATCCTTATTGCAGAAGATGTTGATGCAAATTTTTTATTTCTTGAAAAAATTTTACAAGACACAAATGTGAAAATACTTCGTGCTGTAAACGGAAAAGAAGCAATTGATATTTATAAAAACAATCAAGATATCGACCTTATTCTTATGGATATTCGTATGCCTGAAGTTGATGGTTTTGATGCTACTAAAGAAATAAAAAAAATCAATAAAAATGTACCAATAATAGTTGAAACGGCTTATAATATTGAAAACGGGAAAATATTAGGTAAAGAATCAGGCTGTGATGAGTATATTGTAAAACCAATCAATATTAATAAATTAATCGCTGTAATTAACAAATTTATTCAATAAAATATTTCTTTTAATTTACTATAAACTTTTATTAGTGGCAAAATATAATAATAGAAAACCTTCCAATTTTTTATATCAATTTACTTTCAACGTTTTTTTGAAATTTATTGTTATTTTCGCAAACTAAAAAAATAAAATATGTACGAATATATAAAAGGTCATTTAATTGAAATAACACCAACCTATGCTGTTGTTGAAGCACAAGATATAGGATATTTTATTAACATTTCTCTTAATACTTATTCAAAACTATCTGAAAAAAAAGAATGTTTATTATATCTGCATCAAACAATTAGAGAAGATGCACATATTTTGTATGGATTTTATGACAAAAAGGAAAGAGAAATTTTCGAACTATTAATATCTGTTTCTGGCATTGGACCAAATACTGCCAGAATGATGCTTTCATCGTTATCATCATTCGAGATTAAAGAGGCAATAATAAATAATAATGTAACTCTTTTGAAAAGCGTTAAAGGTATTGGTGCAAAGTCGGCACAAAGAATTATTATTGATTTAAAAGATAAATTAGGAAAATTTGAAGAAACGGGAGAATTTTTAAGCTCTCAAAACAATACAAACAAGGATGAAGCGTTATCTGGATTAGTAATGTTAGGTTTTTCAAAAAATGCTGTTGAAAAAGTTCTTAACAAAATTATTAGCGAAAATAATAATTTGGAAATTGAGGAATTAATAAAACTAGCGTTGAAAAGACTTTAAAAAATCAAATTCATATAAGGCTTCTTGAAAAAATTATTTTTTAACATATTCTCATCAACAATTTTTGTGTCAATATTAATTTTATTTCAATTTGACGCAAAAGCTTTTGTTTTCAACAATTCTTCATTAATTTGTTTAAGCGATTCTAATTTTGTTGATAGCGATACTATACAATTGCTATATCCTTTTAAAGACGAAACGAATCACCAATATTTTCCAACAAGAAAACAATCAGGATTGTATTTGAACTCACCAACAAATATAAAAACAGAAATTAAATATAATCCGGAAACAAACCTGTATGAATTCACCAAAAAGATTGGAAATTTTAATTATCGCTTGCCCATTTCAATGTCTCAAAAAGATTATTTAAAGTATGATTTTAACAATTCGACCAAAAATTATTGGAAAGAAAAAGTAAAAAGCGAAAGTTTTGAACACCAAACATCTTTAATACCAAAATTACATGTAGGTGGTGAAGTTTTTCAAACAATTTTTGGAAGCAACACCATTGATATTAAACCACGAGGAACGGCAGAGTTGTCATTTGGATTAAACATGACAAAAACCGACAATCCTCTTTTGGCTGAAGAACTCAGAAAAAACATAACATTTGATTTTAAAGAAAAAATTCAAATGAATGTTAAAGGGAAAATTGGAGATAATTTAGAGCTTGGCGTTACTTATAACACAGAATCAAGCTTTGAATTTGATAATAAAATGAAGCTTAAATATACGGGAAAAGAAGATGATATAATTCAAAAAATTGAAGCAGGAAATGTGGCACTTCCATTGTCAGGTTCATTAATTACCGGTAGCCAAAGTTTGTTTGGAATTTTAACCGAACTTAAGTTCGGTAAATTAAGCGTAACATCTGTTTTTTCAAAACAAAATGGAGAAACTTCTGTTATTGAAGTACAGGGAGGAGCACAAAAAAACACATTTGAAATATCAGCTTCTGATTATGATGCTAATCGACATTTTTTCTTGGCACAGTATTTTAAAGAACATTATAACGATGCCTTAAAAAATCTTCCTGTAATTAGTTCAAGCGTTAACATTACAAAAATTGAAGTTTGGATAACTAATAAATCAAGTAATTTTCAGAATTCAAGAAATATTTTAGCTTTTATGGATCTTGGTGAAGACCAAGACAATATTTTTGCAAGTCCTTTTATTAGTCAATCGGGAACGGGTTATTTCCCTGATAATGATTTAAACAGCCTGTATGATATGATGGTTAATTCATACTCGGGCATTAGAGATATTAACGATGTAACACAAATTTTAACGCAGCCTAATTTTACAGAAGCGAATTTTGTGGGCGGACAGGATTATGAAAAAATTGAAAATGCACGTCCATTGTCTTCTTCCGAATATAAAATTAATAAAAAACTCGGATATATTTCATTAAACGCCGCACTAAATGGAGATGAGGTGTTGGCTGTTGCTTTTGAATATACTGCAAACGGTAAAACATATAAAGTTGGAGAGTTTTCAAACGAAGGTGTTGATGCACCAAAAACTCTTGTTTTAAAACTTTTAAAAGGTACATCGTTTAGTCCCCAGTTTCCAACTTGGGAATTAATGATGAAAAATATTTACTCAATTGGCGCATATCAAGTTAACAGTAAAGAATTTCGATTCGACATTATGTATAGAGATGATGAAACAGGTGCACTTGTTTATTCAATTCCTGCAGGTGATATTAATGGAAAAAAATTATTGCGAGCATTAAATTTAGATAATTTGAATTCACAATTAGAGTTCACAAAAGACGGTGACGGTGTTTTCGATTTTATTGATGGTTATACGATTAACGCTTCAAATGGTAGAATTATTTTTCCTGTTTTGCAACCTTTTGGCAAATATCTTGAAGAAAAAATTAATAAGCCGGAAGATGCTGCTAAATATATTTTTAACGAATTATATGATTCTACCCAGAACATGGCACAGCAATTGGCTGAGAAAAATAAATTTTTCCTTTCAGGAGAATATCAATCATCATCCAGCTCAGAAATATCGCTTAATGCAATTAGTGTTCCTGAAGGTTCTGTTGTTGTTACAGCCGGAGGAATGCAATTGGTCGAAAATCAAGACTATACGGTTGATTATGCAATGGGTAGAGTGAAAATTATTAATCAGGGATTACTCGAATCCGGAACGCCAATTAAAATATCATTAGAGAGCAATTCAATGTTTAGTATTCAGACTAAACGATTGATGGGATCTCATCTGGATTATCGTTTTTCTGATAACTTTAATGTTGGAGCAACCATATTAAATTTAAACGAACACGCCTTAACACAAAAAGTTAATATTGGTGACGAACCTATATCAAATACAATTTGGGGTTTTAACGGTTCTTTTCGTACCGATGCTCCAATTCTTACTCGATTAATTGATAAATTACCTCTTATCGAAACAAAAGAGAAATCTTCAATATCAATTAATGGGGAGTTTGCTCATTTAATACCGGGTCATTCAAAATCGATTAAAGGAAATGGGGAATCGTATATTGACGATTTTGAAGGAAGTAAATCAACAATTGATATTAAATCAATAGGCGGTTGGGTATTATCAAGTACACCACAAGGTCAGCCTTCACTTTTTCCCGAAGCAAGTCTGAATAATGATATTGCTTATGGTTTTAACAGAGCAAAATTTTCTTGGTATTATATCGACCCTTTATTCTCAAAAGGAGGCACACCTGTTAGCTCCAATCAGCAATCGAGTTTATATGTAAGACCAATATTTGAAAAAGAAATTTTCCCGAATAAACAATCTCAAAATAATATTATAACAGAGATGCAGATTTTAAATCTTGCATTTTATCCTAGAGAAAAAGGTCCTTATAATTTTGATGTTGACACTACCTCTTACTCAAAAGGAATTAATGAAGATGGTTTATTAAACGATCCGGAATTACGTTGGGGTGGGATTATGCGTAAAATTACAACAAACGATTTCGAATCGGCTAATATTGAGTATGTTGAATTTTGGGTGATGGATCCTTTTGCCGAAGATTCTATAAACAATGTAAAGAGAGAAAATACTGATGCTGCATTTTACATAAATTTAGGAAACATTTCGGAAGATGTGTTAAAAGATTCGCGCAAAAGTTTCGAAAACGGATTGCCTACTTCTGATAATATCACAATGGTTGATACAACAGTATGGGGACGAATTCCTCTTCAGCAATCAATGGTAAATGCTTTTGATAATCAGTCAAATTCGAGACAATATCAAGACGTTGGAATAGACGGCTTAAACAGTGACGATGAAAAAACATTTTATAATGGAAATGTTGTTGATTATTTAAATATAATTGAAACGAAGTATGGTAAATCATCGCCGGCATACATAAATGCTTATGAAGATCCGTCAAGCGATGATTATCATTATTTTAGAGGAAAGTATTATGATGATAAAAATGCAAATATTCTGGAACGATATAAAAATTATAATAATTTAGAAGGTAATTCTCCATCGTCAGAACAATCAACAGAATCTTTTCCAACATCGGCAACCACATTACCCGATGTTGAAGATATTAATCATGATAACACTTTAAGTGAATCGGAAAGCTATTTTCAATATAAAGTAAAACTTAGTCCCGAAGACTTAAAAGTTGGTTATAACTTTGTTACAGATGTGCAAAAAGCAAACGTAACTTTAAAAAACGGGCAAAAAAGAACGGTTAATTGGTATCAGTTTAAAGTTCCAATACATTCACCAGATAAAATTGTTGGTTCAATAAAAGATTTTAAGTCAATTCGATTTATGAGAATGTTTTTAAAAGGAGTTGACAATCCAATAGTATTACGATTTGCAAAATTAGAATTAGTAAGAGGGGAGTGGCGAAAATATAATTATGTTATTAAAGAAGCAGATGAGGCTTTAGTTGAAGATAACGACTTGTCATCGGCAGCTTTTAACGTAGCAACGGTTAGTATTGAAGAGAACGGAAACAGACAACCTATTCCTTATGTTTTACCTCCCGACATTGAAAGAGAAAGAGATGTTTCTAATGTTCAATTGCGTGAAATGAATGAACAATCAATTGTTTTAGAAGTTGATTCATTGAGCGATGGATATTCAAAAGCTGCATACAAGAACATAAACATGGATGTTCGCGAATATAAGAGAATTCAGATGGAAGTTCATGCAGAAGCATTTTCAGAAAATCAGGTTTTAAACGATGGTGATTTATCTGTTTTTGTTCGATTAGGTTCCGATTTTCAGGAGAATTATTATGAATATGAAATACCGTTAGATGTTACTCCTCCCGGCACAACCGACAGAGAAGTTATTTGGCCTGAGGAGAACCGTTTAGATGTTGAATTTGAATTATTTCTTAAAGTTAAGCAGCTTCGAAATAACGAAATAAGGAATTCCGGAACAACAGTTTCTTTGTCAACAGCGTATGAAATAACTGATGGTAAAAACACTATCCGTATTAAAGGAAACCCTAATTTAAGTAATGTTCGCACAATAATGCTTGGAGTGCGAAACCCAAAACAAAAATTCAATTCACTTGCTGATGATGGTAATGCTAAATCAGGAGAAATATGGTTAGACGAATTGCGCTTAACAGATTTTAAAGAACAAGGTGGTTGGGCTGCTAATGCCAGAGTTACAGCTAAGTTGGCAGATTTTGCAACAATATCTCTTGCAGGAAGCACACAAAAACCGGGATTTGGTAGTATTGAGAAAAAAGTTAGCGAACGAAGCAAAGAAGATGCTTATCAATATGATTTATCATCAAATTTTGAACTCGGTAAGTTTTTTCCTAAAAAATCTCAGGTTCGAATTCCTATGTATGTTGGTTATTCTGAGAGTTTTATTAACCCTCAATATAATCCGCTTGATGCAGATATTCCTTTAGAAGTAACATTAGACGACCCTGCTTTGTCTACTCAGGAAAAAGATTCAATAAAAAAAATATCGCAAACCTACACAAAGCGAAAAAGTTTAAACTTCACTAATGTTGGGATTAATAAATCAAAAGGGAAACCAAAATTTTATAGTGTTTCTAATATTGGAGTAAGTTATTCATATAGTGAAATGCTCTCGCGAAATATTAACACTAAACGCAATTTGCTTAAGAATCATTCGGGTTCAATTAATTATATTTTTAATAATTCCCCGAAAAACATTATTCCATTTAAGCAATCGAAATTGCTAAGGGCACCGGCTTTTAAACTAATCAAAGATTTTAATTTTTATCTTGCACCAACACAAATATCTTTCCGAACAAATATGAACAGGAAATATAATGAAGTGCTTTTAAGAAATATTAATAATCTTGGCCAAAAATTCGACCCTACTTTCGACAAACAATTTATTTGGAATCGCATCTATAATTTTAAATACAATCTTACAAAATCATTAAAATTTGATTTCTCAGCCAATAATGTTGCCCGAATTGATGAACCCGAAGGATTAATTGATAAAGATGAAGATGATTATGAAGCAAAAAGAGATACAATACTAAATGAAATAAAGAATGGAGGTACAACTACTAATTATAATCATCGTTTTAATATATCGTATACTGTGCCAATAAATAAAATACCAATGTTTAATTGGGTGTCGCTTACTACCAGATATTCTGCAACTTATGATTGGCGTCTGGGACCAAAAACAATAGCAGACCATGACCTTGGTAACATTATAAAAAATTCGAACAGAGAACAGGCAACTGCACAATTAAATTTATTAAATTTGTATAATAAGGTTGGATTTTTAAATAAAATAAATAAGAAATATAGAAACACCAAGCAAAAGAAAGAGCCCAAAGTTAAGTATAAAGATGTAAAATTTGAACGTGATAACGTAAAGTTAAAAGCAGATGTGCCAAAATCAATTTTACATAAGTTAAAAACAGAACAAGTAAAAGTAAAAGCGTTTGACGAGAACAACAAAGCAATTAAGATTGAAAGTCAGGTGATTAATGAAGACCGAGTAGCTATTACTGCCACAAAAGATTATAAAAATATAAAAATAATTGTAACAGGTAAAAAAGAGGTTAAAGAAAATCTTATTGTAATTGCATTAGAGCATATAGCCAGAACACTAATGGCTGTTAAAAATGTTTCATTAAGCTATTCAGAGCAGAACGGAACCGTTTTACCGGGTTATAATCAAAGCACGAAAATACTTGGACAAAATAAGGTTGGGACTGAGTTTGCTCCGGGAATTCCTTTTATTTTAGGTATTCAGGATAAAGATTTTGCAAGAAAAGCTATTGACGAAGGTTGGTTAACAAAAGATTCTATTTTAAACAGTCCTTATTTAATGACTTTTTCTAACACATTTACCGTTAGAAGTTCAATAGAGCCAATTAATGGGTTGCGCATAGACATTAGTGGCAACAGAAATTTTTCTCGACGATTATCAGAGTATTATTATCCTGGAGAAAGTGGTACTTTTGAAGATGGAAATGGAGATATTGTAGCTTATAATCCTATGACTTCAGGTAATTTTAGCATGACTTTTATTGCTCTTGGTACTGCTTTTGAAAAAGCCGGTAATGCTTCAAATAATTATTATTCAGCGGCATTTGAAAAATTTAAAAATATAAGATATACTATTGCAAACAGATTAGCTGTTGAACGAGAGAAAAATGGTTCTGATGATTATCAGAATCTCCCAAATTCAGAAACCGGTTTCCCCGATGGTTATGGTCCAACTTCACAAGAAGTTATTATCCCTGCTTTTTTAGCTGCTTATGGGAATATTGGTGAAAACAATGTAACTCTAAAAACATTCCCTTCATTATTAAGCATTAAACCTAATTGGCGAGTTAATTATGATGGCTTAACAAAAATTGAGTTTGTTAAAAAATATTTCAAAACACTTACTCTTAGTCATTCTTATTCTTCAACTTTTAATATTGGAAGTTATACAGCAAATACAAATTTTGACGATACTGATGGAGATGGCTTTAGTAAGATGAGAGATCAATTGCAAAACTTTGTTCCACAAAATGATATTTACAGTTTTACTCTCAGCGAACAGTTCAGTCCTCTTATTAGTATGGACATGACCTGGAAAAACAATATTCTTACAAAACTGGAATATAAAAAGAATAGAAATCTCACAATGAGTTTGCAAAACAAACAATTAACCGAACTCATAGGAAAAGAAATTGTTATTGGCACAGGTTATCGTTTTAATAAAGTAAAAATAATAGTTAAAACAGGAGGACGACAAAAAGTTTATGACAGCGACTTAAACATTCGATTAGATTTTTCATTAAGAGATAACATAACTATTACTCGAAAATTGGTTGAAGACCAAAATACACCAACAGCCGGGCAAAAAACTATTTCGTTAAAATTTACTGCTGATTATGTTTTAAGTAAAAACCTGTCGGTTAGAGCATTCTTCGATACAATTACAAACGATCCTAAAATATCCCAATCATATAAAAACACAAATAGTAATGTTGGTTTTAGCTTAAGATATACTTTAACAGATTAGTATTTAGGTTGTGACATTGATAAATTGAAAATTATTTTATGTCAAATATTTTTTAGTAATATATCTTACAGGATAAAAAGAAGCAAACGAGCCAATGAGAAACACTATTAATATAGTATTAATAAAATCTAAAAAAATCATTTTAACAGGATAAGAACTAATAATAAAAGAACCGCCCTGTAATTTAATAAACCCATATTTTTGTTGAAGCCAGCAAAAAATAAAGCCAATAATAACACCTGTAATCGCACCGATTAATGATATCATAATTCCTTCAAAAAAGAATATTTTTCTAATAGCTTTTAAATCTAAGCCCATGCTTCTTAAAGTTGTTAAATCATTCTTCTTGTCAATTATAAGCATTGTTAGCGATGCTATTATATTAAATGAGGCAATTATTAAAATAAAAGATAATATTAAGTATATAACCAACTTTTCCGATTTCATCATTTTGTAAAGCAATTCATGCTGTTCATAACGATTTTTAATAGTAAAATTAGCTCCTAATATTTCCGATATTTCATTTTTAACATCTTCGGAATCGGAATTTTGCTTTAACTTTAATTCAACAGCACTAACTTCCTTATCATTATATTCAAGCATTTTTCGAGCAAATCGAATAGGTACAATAATAAATTTTGAGTCAATATCTTGTTGAATAGAAAAAAAACCGGTAGGATAAATATAATCTTTATTAAAAGCATTGTTTGGGTTTAATGTAGATTTGGCAGTTCTTCGGGGAACAAAAATTTGTATAGGATCAACAAAATTTAAACCTAACGACAAGTAATAAGCAACACCTTGACCAACCACTGCAAAATTTCTTTCTTTTAGTTTAACAAGAAATTTTCCTTGAGTAATCATTGTATCGACCCCCGAAACTTTAGTATAATTATCGTCAACGCCCTTTAATACAGCAGGATATAATTTTTTACCATATTTCAGCAAAGAATTTTCTTCAATAATTTCTGTGTAAAAAGCAACACCCTCAATATTTTTTATTTTATTTAACGAAACACTATCAATTGAAAATGTTTTTCCTTGTGTGACAGTAATTTTTAAATCAGGGTCAAAAGAGCTGAATAATGATTTTATTAATCCATCAAAACCGTTAAAAACAGAAAGCACAATAATTAAAGCCATTGAGCCTACTGCAACTCCCATAACAGAAACAATAGATATAATATTTATAATATTTATCTTTTTTTTTGAAAACAGATAACGTTTTGATATGTAAAAAGGGAAATTCATTAACTTAAAAGACCTTCAATATTTTCAATATAATCAAGAGAATCGTCAATATAGAAAACCAACTCGGGAACAATCCTAAGCTGATTTTTTACACGTTCAGCTAATTTGTAGCGAATACTTTTTTTGTTTTTGTTAATTAATGCAAAAACATCAATATCTTTATTTGTTGAGAATATACTTACGTAGACTTTTGCAACAGATAAATCAGGGCTCACTCTTACAATTGTAGCAGAAACTAATGCTCCTTTAAAAAGACGCAAACTTTCTTTTTGAAAGATATCACTTAAATCTCTTTGAAGCAATCGGGAAATTTTATCTTGACGGGCAGTTGTCATTAGTCTAAAGTTTAATAATTAATAGGTTCAAAAGTAATAAACATATTGTAATAACTAAAATAAAAAAAA
>JAGLDO010000098.1 GCA_023145555.1 Bacteroidales bacterium | reverse complement strand
TTGTTCGGCTTTCAAATTTGATTTGTTGATATAATCTAAAGCAATGCCAATTTTATTATTTGCAAAATGATTGTTAATACCCAGAATCTGTTGAAAATAATTTTTTATATCTCTTTCAATTACAGATTGTGTTAAATCGGTTTCTTGCATAGCCGATAAAATTATTTGTTGGTAATTATTATTGTTAAATTTTTGCAAGATGGGTTTAACATCGTTAAAAAGATTACATGACTTTAGTTTCTCGCGGTAAATATTGATAAACTCCACAGCCAATATATCAAACGAGTCTTTATTAAAATCAAAGCCTGCTTTTTTGTAATAATCAACAACAGGGAAAGTGAATATTTCTTTATAATGTTCTTTAGTAATTTCAGCTATATTCCTTTTTTGCAATAGAATATTGATTGCATTTATACATACATCAACATCATCGAGCAAGGTGCCATTCCAATCCCAGATTATTGTATTTATATTGTTCATTTTTCAAAAGTATATTTTTTGTGATAGTAAACAAAATTGTTTTTTTAAATATATTATCATAACTAAAATTTAATATTTGATGTCAGAGCGAATAAAAATTGCGAAACAATTCATTGATTATTAGGTTTTTTTCTGGTAGCTAATGATTTTTAAACCATAAATCACACAAATTTTTTTACTAAGTTCACTATTAGTTTGTGTTCTTTGTGTATTCTTAGTGTTCTTTGTGGTTATTCTTTTTTTTTACCACCAAGAGCACAAAGATTTCATTAGTTTTATTGTTGCCTTTTATGTTTTTTTTATTGTTCTCTTTTTCTAACCACTAAGCCCACAAAGTTTTTAATAAATTAAAATTACGTTGTGCGCTTTGTGCCTTCTTCGTGTTCTTTGTGGTTGTTTTTTATTTAATATAAAAGTATAGAATAAACAATAATTGAGTTTGGTATAAAAATTGATAACTAAATTTGTATTATGGAATAAAATATCAATAACTTTGTATCGGAAATTAATATAATAGAGTTATGAGATTAACAGGATTTTTTAGGTTGCCTAAGCACGAAAAGTTTAAATACAATCCCATTTATTACAATGAGGAGAAAAATAAACGAGAACAGCGCATTAAAAGAATTAAACGAGAGCTGGAACTCGAAGGTGAGGACGGTGAAAAAAAAGCTAGTCGCATAAGCAATATAAAAGATCAGATACACCGAGGATCGCGATTAAAGAGTCGTGAAAAAAGAAGATACAATATGAGAGTTCTGGTTATTCTTATTATTTTAATTTTATTATTTTATTTATTGCTTGGTTAATTAATATTTAAGACAATAAGAAATATTAATAAATTTTTGGTTTAAAAATATTTAATGTCAGATATAATTCATTTATTACCCGATTCTGTTGCAAATCAGATTGCTGCCGGCGAAGTAATTCAACGACCGGCTTCTGTTGTGAAAGAATTAGTCGAAAACGCAATTGATTCGGGTGCTTCAGTTGTTAAAATAATAATTAAAGATGCAGGCAAGACTTTAGTTCAGGTTGTTGATAATGGTTGTGGTATGTCGGAGACTGATGCTCGATTATCTTTTGAGCGACATGCTACTTCAAAAATTAAGTCGGCAAACGATTTGTTTGCAATACGCACAATGGGTTTTCGTGGCGAAGCACTTGCATCAATCGCAGCAATTGCTTATGTTGAGCTTAAAACAAAACGTGTTGAAGATGAGCTTGGTACTTTTATAAATATTTCCGGTTCGGAGCTTGTTAAACAAGAGCCGTTAAGCTGCCCAAATGGGACTAATTTTTTAATTAAAAATCTGTTTTTTAATGTTCCTGCCCGTCGAAAGTTTCTAAAATCAAATACTACCGAATTCCGTCATATTGTAAATGAAGTACAAAGAATTGCCCTTCCAAATCCCGAAATATCATTTGTTTTAATTCATAACGATGTTGAGGTATATAACCTTCCTGCATCAAATTTACACCAACGCATAGTTAGTGTGTTTGGGAAAAATGCTCAAAAAAATCTTATAAAAATAAACACAAGCACAAGCATAATTAATATAAAAGGATTTATTGGTAAACCAGAATATGCCAAGAAAAAATCAGGCGAACAATTTTTCTTTGTCAATAACAGATATATGAGGCATCCTTATTTTTACAGGGCTGTTTTAAAAGCCTACGAAAGAATATTGCCACACGATTCTATACCATCTTTTTTCATCTATTTTGATATTGACCCAAAGTCAATTGATATTAATATTCATCCAACAAAAACAGAAATTAAGTTTGACGACGAACGCGGTATTTGGCAGATATTGCAGGTGTCGATAAAAGAAAGTTTGGGCAAATATAATATTGTCCCGTCAATTGATTTTAGTATTGATGCCGACAGCATGATTGACATACCGTCTTTTTCGAAAAACAGTGAGGTGAAAATTCCTTCTGTAACTCTCGACCCCAATTATAATCCGTTTAAAGAAAACAATAAAGGAAGTAATTATTATCAAAAAAAGGATATTCCTGATAATTGGGAACAGTTGTATTCAGGTTTTGAGAATGAAGGTAAACAAACTTCAAATAAGTTGTTTGGAGGCGAAGATGATGATCTCTCTGATAATACACAAACAACTAATTTACAGTTTTATCAATTAAAAAATAAGTATATTCTCACATCTGTTAAATCAGGATTAATGATGATTGACCAAAAACGAGCTCATGAGCGTATTTTGTATGAGAAGTTTTTAAGAGTTCTGAAAAGCAATGTAGGAGTAGAACAGAAAAATCTTTTTCCGGAATCATTCAATTTGAATGCAGCTGATGCAGAAATACTTAAGGAAATTATTAATGATGTTAATTTGTTAGGCTTTGATATTAGTGAATTTAGCGATAATACTTTTGTTATTAACGGTACTCCGGCAGATTTGGCTAAAGTAAATTCGCTTAGTTTTATTGAGAGTTTAATAGAAAACTACAAAAACAATAAAATCGACATAAAAAACGATATTAGGGAGAATGTTGTGCGTTCAATTGCTAAAGCGTCAGCAATAAATTACGGCAAAACCTTAACAGTTAAAGAAATGAGCAATTTAATTGATCGTTTATTTGCTTGCAAAACACCAAATTATTCACCCTCGGGAAAATCTGTTTTTAATATTATTAGCATTGAAGAATTAGATAAAAGATTTAAAAATTAAATTACTATGAATGCATTTCGAAGGTCAGGCTTTTTTGACATGCCGCCCGTTGTAAAAAATATAATAATAATAAATATTCTGTTTTTTTTGGCAACTTATGCCTTTAAAGCTATGGGTGTTGATTTAAACCAAATATTTGGTTTGTATTATGTTAAATCTGAATATTTTCAGCCATATCAGTTTGTAACACACATGTTTATGCACGGAGGTATTGCCCATATTTTTTTCAATATGTATGCTTTGTGGATGTTTGGAAAAATTCTTGAAAGTGCTTGGGGAAGCAAACGATTTTTAATTTATTATTTTGTTACAGGCATAGGTGCTGCTGCTTTAAATACGTTCGTTAGTTGGATTAGTATTTCATCAATTCAAGATGCTGCTGTTGCTTTTTCAAATACACCAAGTCCTGACAGTTTGGCGGTTTTTGTTCGTGAATATTTCCCACAGTATTACGATCAGATTTATGATAAATTATTAGCTGTTTGGTATAATAATCCGGGAAATCCTGATTTTATTAACCAGGCTAACATTTTTGTAAACCAATTGCTTAGTCTTAAAATGAATATACCGACAATAGGTGCTTCGGGAGCTGTGTTTGGTGTATTGCTTGCTTTTGGGATGATGTATCCTAATTCTCAGTTAATGTTGTTGTTTCCGCCAATACCAATTAAAGCTAAATATTTTGTTATTGGCTACGGACTTATTGAGTTATATACCGGAATAATTAATCAACCCGGCGATAATATTGCTCACTTTGCTCATCTCGGTGGCATGCTTTTTGGTTTTATTTTGTTGAAATATTGGGGAGTAAAAAAATCTTCCTTGTAATAAATTTATTGCGACTAATTTGTACTTAAAAGGGTGCTAAAGTTTTTAAATATGAATAATAAGGTGTTTCTAATTCAAGGCATTTTAGGTACTCATAACTTTAGGCATTATAATGTAGAGTTTTTAACCCAAGGCACTTTAGGCACTTATTATTAGTAAATTATAAATTTTTCGAACATGAACATAGTTGATGAAATAAAACATTCGTTTAAACAAGGTAATTCCCTTACAAGATTAATATATGTTAATCTTGGAGTTTTCTTATTTATTAAGATTGTTGAAGTATTTGCTTTTTTGTTTAATTCACCCGAAATAAGTCATGTAGTAATTTCGTGGCTTGCTCTTCCTGCCGATTTGTCACAATTAATTACCCGCCCATGGACTGTGTTTACATATATGTTTCTTCACGAAGGGTTTTTGCACATTCTTTTTAATATGCTTTGGCTTTTTTGGCTTGGGAAAATATTTTTAGAGTATTTAGATGGTAAAAAACTTGTTGGTCTTTATTTGTTAGGAGGTTTGTCAGGAGCTTTTCTTTTTATTTTGGCTTATAATATTTTCCCTGCTTATAAATTAGTTGTTGGTCAGGCAATATTGTTAGGAGCTTCGGCGTCAATACTTGCAATTGTAGTTGCAATTTCGTTTTATGTGCCTAATTACACAATCAATTTATTATTGATAGGTCGTGTTAAGTTAAGATATATTGCAGGAGCAACCGTTTTGCTTTCCGTTTTAAATGTTGCATCATCTAACTCAGGAGGAAATATTGCTCATCTGGGAGGAGCTCTTTATGGTTATCTTTTTATTAGTCAATATTTAAAAGGTAAAGATATTGTTAAGGCTTATACAGATTTTTTCGATAGCATTATTGCTTTTTTTAAGCCACGTAAAAAAATGAAAGTAACTTACAAAAAGCCTAAAACAGACATGGAGTATAATGTGGAAAAATCCCACAAACAAGAAGAAATAAATAAAATTCTTGAGAAAATATCAAAATCAGGATATGATAGCTTAAGCAAAAAAGAAAAAGAAATTTTGTTTAATATGAGTAATAAGAAATAAAAATTATTTAATATTGTAATATATTAATTTGTGAGTCGTATTACAAAATTTAAGCATTGAAAAAATTTATAAATAAAATATTATTTTGGCTTAATATACTTTCAATAGTTTTTTTATTGCTTTCATACCTGTCTTCATACATTAGTCCTCAGGATAATATGATTTTACCTTTGTTTGGCTTACTCTATCAATACATCTTATTGGCAAATATTTTGTTTGTGGTTTTTTGGATATTTAGAAAAAAATTTCTTTTTCTTTTGTCATTAATAACAATATTAATAGGCTGGAATTTTTTCAACAATTTTTTTCAATTCCGATTGCCCAACAACAGTTCAACAAATAAAACATTAAATGTAAATACATTTAAGCTGTTGTCTTATAATGTAAGATTATTCGATTTGTATAATTGGTCGCATAATAAGGAAACACGAAACAAGATGTTTGATTATATTAAATCGCAAGATGCTGATATATTGTGTTTTCAGGAGTTTTACAACGATGAGACAAATAGTTTTTCAACTCTCGACACCATAGTGAAGTTTCAAAAAGCAAATAATTTTCATGATGCTTATACTTTTCATGTTCATGGAGTTTATCATTTTGGTATTGTAACATTTTCATCATACCCAATAGTTGGTAAAGGAGAAATTAGGTTTAAGCAAACAAATAATATTTGTATTTATACAGATGTTAAGATTAAAAACGACACAATAAGAATTTATAATAACCATCTTCAATCAATACATCTGCAAAAGGAAGATTACAAATTTATTGATAACATAAATAATGAAAAAGAGAAAATAAAAGGGGCAGAGAACATAGTAAAAAGGTTGAGAATTGCATATAAGGAAAGAGCACATCAGGCAGAAATAATTTCAAATAATATTAAACAATCTCCATATCCTGTGATTGTTTGTGGTGATTTTAACGACACTCCGGGTTCTTATGTTTATCGCAAAATGAGGAATGATTTTAACGATGCTTTTGTTACCGGCGGCTCAGGATTTGGTAATACTTACTATAGAAAATTCCCCGCATTTCGTATTGATTATTTAATTTATGATAAATTTTTTAAAGCAAGTAATTTTTATATTTCCAAAGTTAAATATTCAGACCATTATCCAGTTCAGTGCAGATTTGAGATTAGTGAATAATTAATATATAAATCGAACATAAAAAATTATACAAATGAGACTATTATTAATAAGCAATTCAACAAATGCCGGCGAAGCATATTTAGACTATCCTAAAAATAATATTAAAGAATTTTTAGGCGGTAATTCTGTAAAATGTCTTTTTATTCCATATGCAGCAGTTACATTTTCGTTTGACGAATATGAAGAAAAAGTTAAAAATCGTTTCAATGAAGTAGGACACGACATTGTTTCAATTCATCATTTTGCCGACCCTGTAAAAGCAGTAAACGATGCTGAAGCAATAGTTGTAGGAGGCGGTAACACATGGCAGTTATCAAGAATGATGCACGACAACAATTTAATTGGTGCTATCAGAAACAAAGTTTTGAAAGGAACACCTTATATTGGTTGGAGCGCAGGCTCAAATGTTGCTTGTCCTACAATTATGACTACTAACGATATGCCAATAGTTGACCCAAAAGGTTTTGATGCTTTTAACTTAATTCCTTTCCAAATAAATCCTCATTATCTTGATGCTAATCCCGAAGGTCATGCCGGAGAAACACGCGAAGCAAGAATTGAAGAATTTATTGTTGCTAATCCCGACACTTATGTTCTTGGTTTACGAGAAAGTTGTATATTGTTAGTTGAGGATGGTAAGCTTGAGCTTATTGGTAATAGAAATGCCCGTATTTTTAAACATGCTAATCAACCAATTGAATTAAGTTCTAATGATGATTTTTCTTTTTTATTAAAATAGAATTTTTCAATTATGGTAAAAATTTTGTAAACGTTCGTAGAGTTAATAAATAAATTGTTCAATTGTTGATGAATAACCATTTAACAATTGAACATTTTTTGTTAGCACAAACATGTCAGGTCTTTTCAGAGTAGATTTAATGTTTATTTGCGATTGTATTTTTGCTCTTTTATTTATTCCCTTTTTTTTCAACTTTAATTTTTTTTCTCTTATCAAGCAATTCGTTAATTTCATTATCTGAGAGTTTTGGGTTTTCTAATAACTTGTCAATTTGTTCAATACTGTTTTCAATCTCAATAATTTCATTAACAGTTTCAATATCATCTTTAAATTCCTCACCTAATTCGGCTTTCATTTTTTCAATCATTTCAGAAATATATTCTTTTATTGGTTCGCCCATTTCGTTTAACACTTCATCGGGCACATTGTTTTTAATCATTTCATAATTATTAATCAGCATATCAAAGTTCATTAAAAATGACTTATCCATATCATTAATATATTTATCTTTAGATTTTTCTTTAATCTTTTTAAACAGCTCAATTAGTTTGTCAAGATTGTCTCTAAAAGCATTATTGTCTTCCATAATATATAATTTTAGATTCGGTATAATTTACGAGTTTATATTATACTATCAAAATTAGTACCAATTTTTATTTATTAAAATGAAGCGTTTTTTAAATCAGCGAGAAAAAATATATATATTTGTAGTAATGTGTTAATTGATTTATTGTTGGAAGAAATTTGAAACGTGTAACTTTGCTCTTTCGGATTTGTAACCCGAAAGTATTAATATACAGCTTGTTAGTTCTGAATTGCAAATTCCGAACAGCAGGTAAACATAGAATATTAACAAATTAGTTAAATTTAAATATATGAAATCACACGAAATTGATTACAAAATTTTGGGAAATGATATTCAGTTAGTCGAAATTGAATTAGACCCAAACGAAACTGTTATTGCAGAAGCCGGAGCAATGATGTATATGGAAGAAGGTATTGAGTTTGAGACAAAGATGGGAGACGGTTCTGAACCAAATAAAGGATTTATGGGAAAACTTTTTTCTGCAGGATCGCGACTGATAACAGGCGAATCTATTTTCTTAACACATTTTACTAATCGAGGTTTAGGGAAACGTCATGTTTCATTTTCTGCACCATATCCCGGAACAATTATGGCAGTTGATTTAATGAAATCTAAAGGTTCTTTAATTGTTCAAAAAGACGGTTTTCTTTGTGCTGCATTAGGGACTAAAGTGTCAATGTTTTTTAATAAAAAATTTGGTGCAGGCTTAGTTGGTGGCGAAGGTTTTATTTTGGAAAAACTTCAGGGCGATGGCATGGCTTTTGTTCATGCGGGTGGCACTGTTGTTGAGAAACAACTTAATAATGAGACTTTAAGAGTTGATACAGGTTGTGTGGTTGCTTTTGAAGAGAATATAAATTTTGATATTCAAAAAGCAGGTGGATTAAAGTCAATGGTTTTTGGAGGCGAAGGACTTTTTCTTGCTACACTTCAGGGTACAGGCAGAGTGTGGTTGCAATCAATGCCAATTCGTAAACTTATTAAAGCTGTTTCACCTCGTAGTACTAATACTGCCAAAGGAGCAAGCTCAATTTTAGGAAATTTTTTGGAAGATTAAAAAATTTAAGATAGAGTTATTTCAATAGTTGATAAATTGTTATTGATAGTCATTGATGGTCATTAAATTGTCATTATTGTTAATTTAAAATTAAAAGATTGAATTAGGCTTTTAATCAATACGATCTAAGGCAGTCATTCCGTACTTCTTTCAGAATCTTTAGATGTTGAAACGAGTTCAACATGACTATGGTTTGTTTTATCATTAAACATAACCGGTTGAATAGCCTAAAATTGGTGTTAT
>JAGLDO010000097.1 GCA_023145555.1 Bacteroidales bacterium | reverse complement strand
AGTTCGTTATAAGTTGTGTTTTCAAATGTAACAATATCAATCATGTCACCACCGCCTTGATATGGAGGCATTTGCTCGAGCCATTTTTCTTTTCCGTAAAGAACACCTGTGCCTGTTGGTGCATAAATTTTATGACCCGAAAAAACATAAAAATCACAATCTAATTCCTTAACATCAACTTTTTGATGCTGAATAGCTTGTGCTCCGTCAATCATTACCGGAATGTTGTGAGAATGAGCTATCTCAATTA
Organism: Bacteroidales bacterium; assembly: GCA_023145555.1. GTDB lineage: Bacteria > Bacteroidota > Bacteroidia > Bacteroidales > B39-G9 > B39-G9. Next base: position 7,105 of record JAGLDO010000097.1, on the reverse strand, counting down.
TTTCTTTTACAGGATTTATTGTTCCTAATGAATTTGAGACATGATTTAATGTAATTAGTTTTGTTTTTTTTGATATGAGGTTTTCTAATTCCTCAACAATTAATTCACCTTTTTCGTTAAATGGAAGGACTTTGATTTTTGCTTGTTTGCGTTCACATAATAATTGCCAAGGTACAATGTTTGAGTGATGTTCGAGTTCAGAAATAATTATTTCATCATCCTTATTAATGAATCTTTCTCCGAACGACGAAGCAATCAAATTGATTGAATCTGTAGTGCCACGTGTAAAAATTATTTCGTTTGAGTGATTGGCATTGATGAAGTTTTGAACAATTTTTCGTGCATTTTCATTTGCTTCAGTGCATTTGGCACTCAATAAATGTACGCCACGATGAACATTTGCATTATAATTTTTATAAAATTCGCTAATAATGTCAATAACGCATTTCGGTTTTTGAGTGGTAGCAGCATTATCAAAATAGACAAGAGGTTTGTCATAAACCTTATGACTAAGAATTGGAAAATTATCGCGAATTTTTTTTATATCAAAGTCCATTTTATTATTATTTAATTACGTTATAGTTACAAAAATCACATTTTGAAAATTCACCTCTTAATCGACTTTCAACTAAATCAATTAATTGAACATCTAAAGAATCGACACGAATTTTTTTTAATATTTCATGAGCAAATGCAAACATAAGCATCATTCTAGCTTCTTTTTCATTAATGCCACGTGCCCGTAAATAAAACAAAGCTTCCTCATCTATTTGTCCAATAGTTGCACCGTGACTACATTTTACATCGTCTGCATAAATCTCCAACTGAGGTTTTGTATTCATCTCAGCATTATCTGTCAGTAAAATATTTTTGTTCGATTGTAAAGCCTGAGTTTTTTGAGCGTCTTGTCTTACAACTATTTTTCCGTTAAAACCACCGGTTGCTTCATCATCAAGAATCCCTTTATATAACTCATTGCTTTTGCAATTTGGTTTTGCGTGGTCAATAAATGTATAATTGTCAATGTGTTGGTCTTTATCAGCTAAAAATAAACCAAAAAGATTACTCTCACAACCTTCATCGTCAAGTAAAACAGAAATATTGTTTCTTATTAATTTTCCGTGAAGTGAAAGTGTGTTTGTCAATACATTACTGTTTTTTTTCTGACGAATATAAACAGAGCTTAATTGTGTTGTGAGATTATGTTGGTTTTCAATATTATAATAATCAAAAATTGCATTTTCGCCAACACTAACTTCTGTAACAGCATTAGTTAAAAAACGACAAGGGCTTAAGGCGTGGTCGCAAATAATCAATTTTGCGCTACTGTTTTCGTCAAGCACAACAAGGTTTCGTTGAGTTACCATAAGGTCTTTTTCCGACCGCAATAAATTAATAACCTGAATAGGTTTGTCAATAATTGTGTTTTTTGGCACATAAAGAAAAAAGCCATCTTGTGCAAAAGCTGTGTTTAAAGCAACAACACCGTCGTCATCTGATTTAGCAAGCTTTGAATAATATTTTTCAACTAATTCGGGATGCTCTTTCGATGCTTTTTGGAAACTTTGTAAAATTACACCTTCGGGTAAGTTGTTCTGAGTTAAGTTTTGCTCATAGAACCAACCGTTCGAAAACAAAACAGTATATGTGTCTAAGTTTGGAACTTGACATTGAAAAGCTTTATTTAATTCAATACTAAATTTTTGAGGTTTAAAGAATTTAGTATAGCCATTTGCAAAGACAGGAGCAAGATCGGTGTATTTGTAATTCTCGTTTTTTGTTGTTGGAATACCTGTCTTGCTAAAATATTCAATGGCAATTTCTCTTTTCGTATTAATAAAATTAGAAGAATCTTTAGACAAGTCTTTTAAATTGTCTTGATAAAGTGCTACTAATTTATCTGTTATTTTATTACGTTCGTTACCCATTGTATATTTTGTTAATATTTGCCATTTTTAATCCAATCATATCCTTTGTCTTCAAGTACAAGAGCAAGCTCTTTCCCACCTGTTTTAACAATTTTGCCATCATAAAGGATGTGAACAACATCGGGTACAATATAGTCAAGCAAGCGTTGGTAGTGAGTAATTACAATAGTTGAGTTGTCGCTTGTTTTTAATTTATTTACGCCGTTTGCCACAACTCTGAGTGCGTCAATGTCTAATCCGGAATCTGTTTCGTCAAGAATGGCTAACTTTGGTTCTAACATTGCCATTTGAAAAATTTCATTCTTCTTTTTTTCACCACCGGAAAAGCCCTCATTAACAGACCTGTTAGTTAGTCTAGAATCAATTTCAACGAGTTTCTTTTTGTCTCGCATTAATTTCAAGAAGTCTTGTGCAGATAAAGGTTCTATATTGTGATATTTGTGATGTTCGTTAACAGCCGTTCGCATAAAATTAACCATGCTTACTCCGGGTATTTCAATTGGATATTGAAAACTTAAAAATAATCCTTCTTTTGCTCTTTCTTCGGGGTTAAGGTCAAATATGTTTTTCCCGTTAAAAAGTATTTCTCCTTCGGTAACTTTAAAAATTTCTCTTCCTGCCAAAACAGAGGCGAGTGTACTTTTCCCTGAACCGTTTGGTCCCATTATTGCATGTACTTCACCGGGTTTTACCTCCAGATTTATTCCATTTAATATTTTTTTTCCATCAATTGATGCATGCAAATTTTTTATACTTAACATGTTTATTTTTTTTTAATTGATAATCTTTTTTTATTCTTAAATTTTAACAATAATTCCTCCGCCAACAAGGTCTTCATTTTCATAAAAAACAGCTGACTGTCCCGGAGTTATTGCTGAAACGTCATTGCTAAAAGTTATTTTAACTCTGTCGTTTGTTTTAGTTAGTTTACTTAAAATGGCTTTGCTGCGATATCGTATTTTAGTATTTAACTCAACATCTTCGGGCAAAGTTTTATATTTTATTAAATTTATTTCGTTAATAAACAATTCGTGTTTTAGCAAATCTTCTTTTGTGCCAAGTGTTATTGTATTTTTTTCTGCATTAATATCAACAACATACAATGGGTGACCAACAGCAATTTCTAAACCTTTTCGTTGTCCAATAGTATAAAACGGAAGACCTTTGTGTTTGCCTAAAAGTCTACCATCGGTTGAGATGAAATTCCCCTGCCCAAAAGTTTTATCAATGTCTTTCACATTGTTTTTTAGAAATGAGCGATAGTCATCATCAGGTATAAAACATATTTCCTGACTTTCTTTTTGTTGTGCAAGATATTCGAAATCAAATTTTTTTGCCAGTTCCCGAATTTCTTCTTTTTTGTACTTGCCTAAAGGGAATATGGTTCTTTTAAGCTGTTCCTGATTTAATTTCCATAAAAAATATGACTGATCTTTATTCTCGTCAATACCTTTCGAAAGTATAAATCTTCCTGCTTCTTCTCTTATTTGTGCGTAATGACCTGTTGCAAGTAATTCGCAGTTTAACTCGTCTGTTTTTTCCAGCAAGCGTCCCCATTTAATAATGGGATTACAAAACACACAAGGGTTTGGTGTAACTCCGGCTAAATAATTGTCGATAAAGTTTTTTATTACAGTATTTTTGAATTCTTTCCTTAAATCAAGTACATAATGAGGAATGCCAAGTTTTTCAGCTAAAATTTTAGCACGAACAACATCATCGGCATCTTCAATGTTTTTATCAGGCGCAAGCCACGAAACAAAAGTAACACCCACAATTTCGTATCCCTGTTCTTTTAGAAGCATGGCAGTAACCGAACTGTCAATACCTCCACTCATGGCTACTAAAATTCTTTTTTTGTTTATTCCCATATAATATTCAATCTCTAAATTTATAGACTGTGTGAAAATAAAAATTATTTGATAAAAGTCCGCTGAAGCGGACTAACAAATTGTCCTGTAACAACTTCAAATCACCACTCTAAAGAATGGTGCTAATCTGATTATTAATTATTTTATACAGTCCTTTCAACTTTTAATTTTACTATCCCACACTTCCTTCAAGACTTATTTGAAGCAATTTTTGTGCTTCTACAGCAAATTCCATCGGCATTTTATTTAAAACTTCTTTAGCATAACCGTTAACGATTAGCCCAATTGCGTCTTCTGTTGATATACCTCTTTGGTTGCAATAAAATATTTGATCTTCTCCAATTTTAGATGTTGTAGCTTCGTGCTCAACAATAGCCGTTTTGTTTTTAACTTCAATATAAGGAAAAGTGTGAGCTCCGCATTTATCACCTAATAATAATGAATCACATTGAGAATAATTACGAACATTTTTAGCATTTTTTATTACTTTCACAAGACCTCGATAACTGTTATTGCTGTATCCTGCAGATATTCCTTTCGACACAACTCTGCTTTTTGTGTTGCTACCAATATGTATCATCTTTGTTCCTGTATCGGCTTGTTGGTAATTATTTGTTACCGCAACCGAATAAAATTCAGCAACTGAGTTATTTCCTTTTAATATACAGCTTGGATATTTCCATGTAATGGCAGAGCCTGTTTCGACTTGGTTCCACGAAAGCTTTGAATTGTCACCATTGCAAATGCCACGTTTGGTAACAAAATTTAAAATTCCACCTTTACCATCCTTGTTGCCCGGATACCAGTTTTGAACGGTTGAATATTTTACCTCTGCATTAGTGTTTACAACAATTTCTACAATTGCTGCATGTAATTGATGTTCATCTCTTTGTGGTGCTGTGCAACCTTCAAGATAGCTAACAGAACTATCGTCGTCGGCAACAATCAAAGTTCTTTCAAACTGACCTGTGTTGGCAGCGTTTATTCTAAAATATGTTGACAATTCCATTGGGCATCTTACCCCTTTTGGAATATAACAAAAAGACCCATCGCTAAAAACGGCAGAATTTAGAGCCGCAAAGTAATTGTCATTATAAGAGACAACAGAGCCCATATATTTTTGAATTAAATCAGGATGTTCTTTTACTGCTTCGCTAAATGCGCAAAATATTATTCCTCTTTCTGCCAAGGATTCTTTAAAAGTGGTTTTTATCGAAACACTGTCCATTATTGCATCAACAGCCACACCCGACAACATTTTTTGTTCTTCTAAAGGAATACCAAGCTTATTAAATGTTTTTTTTAATTCAGGGTCAACATCTTCAAATGTTTTATCAGGGTCTTGTTTTTTTGGGGCGGCATAATATATTATGTCTTGTAAATCAATTTTTGGTAACTTTAAATGTGCCCAATTTGGGATTTCCATTTTTAGTAATTGCCTATATGCCTTTAAACGATAATCTAATAAAAATTTAGGTTCGTTTTTTTTTGCAGAAATCAATCTAATAACATCTTCGTTTAAACCTTTAGGTATTATATCGTTTTCAATATCAGTTACAAAACCGTATTTATAATCGCTGTTTGTGACTTCGTTTATTATATTTTTTTCTTTGTCAGACATGAAAAATGTGCTTGTTTATGTTTGTTCCTTAAATATGCAAATATATAGATAAAATTTTGTTTTTACATTAACGTAAATTTTGTAAAAAACTTATACCTTAATACGAAATGTTTTTATGTTTTGTTGTATTTTGCAACAAAAATAAACTGCCCCAGATATGACTTATTTCAATATTTCAGCTGTTTTTTTAGATTTATTGGACAAAAATAATTTTAAATCTTTTATATTTATGTAGATTGAAACTGCAAGAGCTATAAAAAAACAGATTACTACTAATGTATCTACTAAATTACTATTGAGATTACAACTAAAAATTCTGTCTAATAAATATTTAACATAAGAATTCGGCAAATCATAATACCCCAGATGATTCAATGTTTCCCAATGCCAGTCTGTTAAAGGGCAATATCCAAAGCCGTACCATATTCCTAAAAACACCCATGAAAAGCCGGTAAGTAAAAGTAATAATAAGTTTACTTTTCTTGTTTTATACCATATCCAGCCAAAAAGATTGAAAATGATAAGAAACGAATGGAAAAAAAGAAAGAATATATCTAATAGTTTATACATTAACAAATAGAAATAAAAGTATAGTTGAAAATTTTTATAATTCTCGGTGATTATTAATGTATTACACAATTATATATAATCATCAACAATCAGTGTTCTGTTTTAATTGGACAACAGTAATAAAAAAAAGTTTTTTGAAAACAAAAGTTGCAAAAACTCATTCATTAATACGAAATGTTTTTATGTTTTGTTGTACTTTTGCATTCAAAATTATTAAAGTAATGAACAAAGAAAATAAAATACACACAATTTCCGAATTAGGGGAATTTGGTTTAATAAACCATTTGACAAAAGATATTGAAATTAAAAATAAGTCAACACTAAAAGGTATAGGCGACGATGCTGCTGTGCTAGATTATCAGAATAAAAAAATTGTTGTTACTACAGATTTATTAGTCGAAGGCATTCATTTCGATTTAACTTATACACCCTTAAAACATTTGGGATATAAAGCAGCAGTTGTTAATTTTTCAGATGTTTATGCAATGAATGCTCAGCCTAAACAAATTACTCTTGCCATTGCATTATCGAGCAAGTTCTCTTTAAAAGCTGTAGAAGAGTTATATTCAGGAATTCGTTTAGCATGTGAAAATTATGATGTTGATTTTGTTGGTGGAGACACTTCTTCGTCATTAACAGGACTGACTTTAAGTATTACTGCTATTGGAGAATGTGAAAATGACAATGTTGTTTATAGAGATACAGCAAAACTTAATGATATTGTTTGTGTTTCAGGTGATTTGGGTGGTGCTTATATGGGCTTGCAATTATTAGAAAGAGAAAAACAGGTTTTTAAAACCGACCCGAATTTTAAACCCGAACTTAATAAATACGATTATATTCTTGAGCGACAATTAAAACCCGAAGCAAGAAGAGATATTATTAAATTGTTAAAAGAAAATAATATTTGCCCAACCTCAATGATTGATATTTCTGATGGTTTATCTTCTGAAGTTTTACATATTTGTAAAGATTCAAAGGTTGGTTGTAGCATTTATGAAGAAAAAATACCAATAAATCAACAAACAAAAGATATGGCTCATGAGTTAAATATTAATCCTGTTGTTTGTGCTTTAAATGGTGGTGAAGATTATGAGTTGCTGTTTACTGTTTCG
>JAGLDO010000096.1 GCA_023145555.1 Bacteroidales bacterium | reverse complement strand
CGTCGTTGATAAACATTTTCAACATCAGACCATTGTTTGTTAACACCTTCTTGTAAATTAACCATTGTGTTATAGGTATTCTTTGAAGAAGAATAAAAAAGTAATAATATTACTACAATAACACCGAGAATTATCCAACCTTTATTTTTCATAATTGTTTGTTTTTGAACGTTTATTATAATAACTATTTTAAATCAAAAATAGTATAATTTTTAATAAAAAAAAAGGGAGATATGTACTCCCTTTTTAATTATTTACTACTATTAAGTAGTGTTAAAATTTTTTATGAATTTGTTGCACTCTCAAGTCGTTTAAGAATAGAGAAAATGAAAATGCCTGATAACGTTGCAAATACAACTAATATTCCCCAGAAAATCCATAATTGTACATCGTTCCAGAAAAATCCTACAAGGGCAACTGCATAATTTCCAACAGCAGTAGCAGCTAACCAACCACCTTGCATTAAACCTTTATATTTTGGAGGAGAAACTTTTGAAACAAAAGAAATTCCCATTGGGCTTAAAAATAACTCTGCAATAGTAAGAGTTAGATATGTACCAATTAACCAATTAGTGCTAATCAGCATATTTTCGGGGGCTCTAATTTCACCAATGTCGCCCGGGGCATAGCCTATTAGACTTAATGAACCAATTAGCATAATTATAAATGCACCGGCAGTAATAAACATACCAATACCGATTTTTTTAGGAGCTGAAGGTTCTTTTCCTCTAATCCTTAACCAGTTAAAGAAACCTACAATTACCGGTGTTAAAGCAACTATAAAGAATGGATTAAAATGTTGGAACATTTGTGGAGTAAAAACATTAGATTCTGAATAACCTGAAAATCTATAATATGCCAGTATTAGAAACGCAACAGAAGCAATTCCACCAATTAATTTTGTTTTACCATCACTTGATTTTCTAAATACAAATATTAAACCGATAACAGAAGCGAATATTGAAAGAAGCCCAAATAAATCAAAAGCCATGTATGTATATTTTCCAACATGATCAACAACATAATCTCTAGCAAAAGCCGTCATTGCTGCACCATTTTGGTGGAAGGCCATCCAGAAGAAAATAACTACAAAGAAAACCAGACCTAAAGCAATTAATCTTTCTTTAGTTTGTGCAGGGCTTAGTTCAACAACTTCATTTTTATATTCTTCACTAGCAGCTTTTTGTTTTTCAGTAATATCAGCTTTTTTATAATATTTTTTAAAGGCCTTAAAAATTAACATTGAAACAATTAAACTAATTGTTGCAACACCAAATGCCCAATGATAAGATTCACTTAATGCATTAATGTAATTTGTGGAAAATTCTGTAAGGTTCGAAAAAGGAACACCTTGTGCAGTTGCTAATTCTGTAAGCTTTTGTTGAACAGTTATTGCTGATTCATTACTAATTAAATCACTACCACTTCCATTAAGAAATTTATGAGCTAGGGCAGGTATGTCTGCTTTGTAAAAATATCCGGATCCTTTTAAAATCCAATTGCTTACAGCTCCGGCAGCAGTTGGGGCAAACATTGCACCAATATTAATACCCATATAAAAAATATTAAAACCAACATCTCTATTTTTGGAGTATTTTGGATCATCATACATATTTCCAACCAAAGCCTGTAAATTACCTTTGAAAAAACCGGTACCCAATGAAATGACAGCTAAGGCACCAATAACAAGTGCTAAACCACCATCCATTTTTGTCGGAATGGCTAACATTATGTAGCCCAGAAACATGACGACAAGTCCGAGAGTAATAGTTTTCCCGTAACCTAAAAATTTATCGGCAACTAGACCGCCAATTAATGGCATGAAATATACAAAGGCAAGAAAAATACCAAAATATTGTGAAGCTATTTCGTAATCAAAACCGTATTTGGCTTGTAAAAATAAAACGAAAATAGCCAACATCGTATAGTAGCCAAACCGTTCTCCCATATTGGAAAAGAGAGCAACGAATAGTCCTTTTGGGTGTTCTTTTAACATAATTTAATAATTTAAGTTAATAATATTTAATATTCATTTGAAGCATACAAAGATAAAAAAAAAATAATATCATGAATTTTTTTAGCTTGTTATTTTTAATTTTTTGTTTAAAATTTCCAATTAGTTTTTTAATTTTATGTTAATATTTATGACTATGAATAAAAAATGAATACTTTTATATTAACTTTTTATTTGTATTAAATATTAGGATATGAAAATTTTCAAAACCAAATTAGTAAAGTTAATAGATAAATATACTATTGAACATGAACCAATTTTATCAATTGACCTGATGGAAAGAGCAGCTTCTCAGGTTGCCGATTGGTTGATTAGCAGATTTAATAATGATAGAGAATTTTTTGTTTTTGCCGGACCCGGTAATAATGGTGGTGATGCCATGGTTGTAGCTCGATTATTGACTTATACTAATTATAAAGTTAATGTTTATATTGTAAAATTTACAGATAAATCTTCAGATAATTTTAATATAAATTATAGCAGGTTAGAAGAATTATCTGAACAAAAAAATCAATTAAAAATTAATATTTTAACACAAGATTCTGAATTTCCAATTATTAATTCAAATAATATTATTGTTGATGGTGTTTTTGGTTCGGGATTGTCTCGACCCTTAATCGGCTTTCCTGCAAAAGTTGTTAATCATATTAATGATAGCGATGCAACAGTTGTTGCTGTTGATATACCTTCGGGTTTGTTTGGTGAAGATAATTCTAATAATAATATTCAAAACATTGTAAAAGCTGATTTTACATTAACCTTTCAATTTCCTAAATTGTCATTTCTTTTTCCTGAGAATGATAGGTATGTAGGAGAGTGGAAAGTTCTTGATATTGGTCTTGATAAGAATTTTATTAATAAATCGGAAACAGATTATTTTTATTTTTTAAAAAATGAAATTAAATTAAAATCACGTAAAAAATTTGACCATAAAGGCAAGTATGGACATGCTTTATTAATTGCAGGAAGTTATGAAAAAACTGGTGCTGCAATTTTATCATCGAGAGCTTGTTTGCGAACAGGTGTCGGCTTATTAACTGTTCATGTTCCTCAGTCGGCTTATGAAATTATGCAAACTGCTGTGCCCGAAGCTATGTTAATGATTGATGAAACTGAAATTAATTATTGTAAAAACGATGAACTTAAAAA
>JAGLDO010000095.1 GCA_023145555.1 Bacteroidales bacterium | reverse complement strand
AAACAGGAGAAAAAATTAATCTTAAAACAGACAAACCATCACCTCCTCGTTACCAAGATGTTTTTGGAAATACAATTGTTGAGTTAGCTGAAAAAAACAAAAAAATAGTAGGTATTACACCTGCCATGCCTACCGGCTGTTCTCTTAATATTATGATGAAGAAAATGCCTAATCGAGCTTTCGATGTTGGTATTGCAGAACAACACGCAGTAACTTTTTCTGCTGGTTTGGCTACTCAAGGATTGATCCCATTTTGCAATATTTATTCCACATTTATGCAACGTGGTTACGATCAGCTTATCCATGATGTCGCTCTTCAAAAATTGAATGTTGTTTTTTGTCTTGACCGCGGCGGTCTCGTTGGCGACGATGGTGCTACTCATCATGGTGCTTTTGACCTTGCCTACATGCGATGCATCCCAAACATGACTGTTGCGGCTCCCATGAACGAAATTGAGCTTCGCAATATGATGTTCACTGCTCAACAAGACAACATGGGGCCTTTTGTTATTCGTTATCCTCGTGGAAAAGGCGTTACTGTTGACTGGCATAAACCAATGAAAGCAATTACTCCCGGAACAGGAAGGCTTATTAATCAAGGTAATGATATTGCAGTATTAACAATTGGTCACGTTGGTAATTTTGTTGTTGATATTACAGAGAAACTCTCTAAAGAAAAAATTAACATAACTCATTATGATATGCGTTTTGTTAAACCTCTTGATAATAACATTTTACATGATGTGTTTAAAAATTATAAAAATATTGTTACTGTTGAAGACGGAACGATTGTTGGTGGATTTGGAAGCGCTGTTGTTGAATTTATGAATGAAAATAATTACTCTGCTAAAATAATAAAACTGGGAATTCCTGACAGATTTATCGAACATGGTTCACAAAAAGAGCTGTATAAAGAATGTGGTTATGATGCAGAAAGCATCTATAACACTCTTAAAAATATTTGATTAACGATTTTAGGTTAAATTATCTTTATGATCAATAAATTTTGTCTTATTACTTTTATATTTTATCTTGTTAAAAAAAATTATTTTTTAGAATATTATTTTCACTATCAAGCTTTTTAAATTTTTATAATGTTAAAAAAAACGGCAAATATCTTTTCAATTATTTTACACCCATTGTTAATGCCAACAATTGGGTTGTTTTTAATTTTTTGCTCAAAATCATATTTGTCGCTTATGCCAACTCAAGAACAAAAAGTTCTTTTTTTAATTGTTTTTGTTAATACTTTTGTTTTTCCAATAAGCATTATTCCTTTTTTTATTCATCAAAAATTAATCAGAAATTTTAAACTTAGTGATCGCAAAGAAAGAATAATGCCTCTTTCAATAACAACTCTATTTTATTTATTTAGCTATTTAATTTTACATAAGCTTCTTGCTCCAATAATTATTCAAAATTTTATTTTAGGTTCGTTAATATCAATAGTTCTCTTGTTGCTAATCAGTTTAAAATGGAAAATAAGCGCACACATGATTGGTGTTGGAGGAATTGTTGGTCTTATTTTAGCTTTGTCGATGAAATTAATTATTGATTTACAAATCATACTAATGATTTTGTTTCTTGTTTCAGGATTACTCGGAACTATAAGACTTTACCTTAATGAACACAAACCAATACAAATATATAGTGGGTTTGTTTTAGGATTCCTTGTTGTTTTAACAACAATATTGTTTTTTTAACTAACTCATCTAAACTTATAATGTCATAATAATTAATGACAAAAAACTATCATCCTTGATAGAAATAAAAAATTTTAATCTAATTCTATGCATAAAAAAAAAATAAAAAAGAAAGATCTTTCTTTAAATAAAAAAACATTAACCAATAAAATTATTGGTCTTTTCAGCAACAATTTTTCAAAAACATTTAACTACAAACAAATCTCAAAACGACTTGATGTTAATGATGGAGCAACAAAGCAGTTAATAAACATTATATTAAACGAACTAACTGAAGATGAGGTTTTAACAGAAATTCAGAGGGGGAAATTCAAATTAAAATCTCGTGGTGGCTATATTACCGGTGTTGTTGACTTAACGCAACGGGGCGCTGCTTATATTATTTCTGACGAAATAGAAGAAGATGTTTTTGTTTCACAGGCAAATCTTAATCATGCTTTAAATAAAGATAAAGTAAAAATATATTTATACGCAAAACGAAAAAACAAACAGGCAGAAGGAGAAGTTGTTGAAATTCTTGAACGAATAAAAACAAAATTTGTGGGAACAATCGAACGCTCAGGAAACTTTGCTTTTCTTGTACCAAATCGTCGTTTTATGCCTTACGATATTTTTATTCCTGCAAGAAGTCTGAAAGATGCAAAAACCGGACAAAAAGCTGTTGCACAAATCGTTGAATGGCCAAAACGAGCCAAAAATCCTATTGGCGAAATTCTTGATATATTAGGAAATGAAGGCGAAAACGAAACGGAAATAAATGCCATTCTAGCCGAATTTGATTTGCCCTATTCTTTTCCGGAAAAAATTGACCGGGTAGCTGAAAAAATATCCGGAAAAATCTCTGCGCAGGAAATATCACATAGAAAAGATTTCCGCGAAATAACAACTTTCACAATTGACCCTGACGATGCTAAAGATTTTGACGATGCTCTTTCTATTAAACAATTAGAAAATAAAAATTGGCAAATTGGTGTGCATATTGCAGATGTGACTTTTTATGTTAGACCAAACACTGCTATTGAAAAAGAAGCCTATGAACGTGCAACCTCTGTTTACCTTGTCGACAGGGTTGTGCCAATGCTACCCGAGAGATTATCAAATAACATTTGTTCATTGCGACCCAACGAAGACAAACTTTGTTTTTCGACAGTTTTTGAAATCAACAATAATGCAACCATCATTAATCAATGGATTGGAAGAACGATTATTCGTTCAAATAAACGCTTTACTTATGACGAAGTGCAAAATATTATTGAAACCAATGAAGGCGAATATAATGATGAAATTCAAAAATTAAATTCTCTGGCTCAGCAATTACGTGTAAATCGTTTTAAAGATGGCTCTATCGACTTTGAACGAAGTGAAGTAAAATTCAAATTAGACGAAAACGGCAAACCTCTTGGTATTTATTCTAAAATTAGTAAAGAGGCAAATAAATTGGTTGAAGAATTTATGCTTCTTGCCAACAAAAAAGTTGCCGAGTTTATTGGTAAAACCGAAAAAAAACCAAAAACTTTTATTTATCGAATTCACGATAAGCCAAACAGAGAAAAACTAAATGCCTTTTCAAAATTTATTAAGCGTTTTGGGTATCAAATTAAATTAAAATCGAAAAAAGACATTGCTCAATCAATAAATGGATTGCTTTCAGAGGTTGTTGGTAAAAATGAACAAGAGGTTGTTGAAACTTTGGCAATTCGAACTATGGCCAAAGCCATATACTCAACAAAAAATATTGGTCATTATGGCTTAGCTTTCGATTATTATTCTCATTTCACATCACCTATTCGCCGATACCCCGACATGATGGTTCATCGCTTGTTAGAGAAATATTTAGACAACGGAAAATCTGTCCCTGCAGACAAGTATGAAGAAATGTGTAAACACGCCTCTGAAATGGAACAAAAATCTGTAAACGCCGAGAGAGCATCAATAAAATATAAACAGGTTGAGTTTATGAGCGACAAAATCGACAAAGAATTCGATGGTATTATTTCAGGAGTTACTCAATGGGGACTGTTTGTTGAAATTATTGAAAACAAGTGCGAAGGCTTGGTTTCTATTAGAGACCTTACTGATGATTATTATGTTTTTGATGAACAAGATTATTGTATTATTGGAAAACATAATAAAATAAAATACCAGCTCGGCGATAAAATAAAAATTAAGGTTGTTAATGCTAATCTGCAAAAAAAACAACTCGATTTTGTTTTGGCTTAAACCATTATAAACAAAAAACCTGCTGTTCGGGATTCACAATCCCGAACTAACAGGCTGTATATTAATGCTTTCGGATTACAAATCCGAAAGAACAGAATTTAACTTAAAACTATTTAATTTTTGTACTATCAATTTTATATCCTGATTTTTCCCATTCAACTAAACCTTTTTTTAAATTAAAGACATGCACAAAACCCCTGTCAATTAACAACTTGCAGGCTTGCTTACTTCTGTCGCCATATTCACAATAAACAAAAATTGCTTGTTCAAAATCTAAAGTGTCGGTTATTACAAATAATTTTTTTGAATTTTCGGCAAGAAAAGAATTTGTAATGTGAGATTCCTTATATTCTTTTCTTGTGCTTACATCAATAAGCACACTGTTTTTATCGGCAGACATAAAAACACAAAATTCCTTTGCAGATAAATTTTTGTATTTGTTTTTTCGTAAAGTTTGAGAAAACCCTGAAAAATTCAGCGTAATAAAAAAAAACAAGATTATGATTTTAAAAAACCTCTTCATCTATAATAAATAAATCTGAAATTATTTTATCTGCAATAAGCATTCCTTTTTCAGACAATATTAAATGATTATCTGTTAAATTCATGTTTTTTGTTTTAATATATTGTTCGGCACTTTTTAAACAATAAGAAACAACTCGTTCATTAAACTTCTCTTTTAGAAAATCTAAATCAACACCCCACATTGTTCGCAACGATGTAATAATATAATCGTTATATTGCTTTTCCGGGTCAAGAATTTCAGAGTCGTAAGGCAAGATTTCTTTTTCAATAAAAGAAATATATTTATCGGTATCCTTAACATTCCATTGTCGGGATGTATTGTTAAATGAATGAGCAGACGGTCCAACACCCAGATATTTTTCTTGTCGCCAATAATTTGAATTGTGTTTTGAAAAAAATCCCTTTTTGCCAAAATTAGATATTTCATAATGAATAAAACCTTCTTGCTTTGTTTTATTTACTAATGTTCTATACTCATCAATGCTTTCTTGTTCGACAACCGGTATTATTATTTTGTTTTTCAGATAATTATAAAAAACCGTTTTGGGTTCATAAGTTAAGTGATAAGCAGATAAATGTTGAATGTTTAAATTAAAAGCAGTATTAAGATTATGCAACCATTTTTGATTATTCATTTTTGGTAGTCCGTAAATTAAGTCAAGACTAATGTTGTGAAATCCAACATCTTGCGACAACTTTACGGCTGCTTCTGCTTCTGCTGCATTATGTCGTCTGTTCATAGTCTTTAAATCGTCGTCGAAAAATGATTGAACACCAATGCTTAAACGATTTACAGGAGAATGCTTTAATTCTTTTAAATAATCATTAGTTAAATCATCGGGGTTTGCTTCAAATGTAATTTCAGGATTATCAACAACATCAAAATTATTATAAATCTGATTAAATATTGACATTAATTCATCATAAGTCAATACTGACGGCGTTCCTCCACCAAAATAAATTGTTTCAACACAATTGTTCTTTAAATAATCTTTTTGCAGATAAAACTCTTTGTTCAATGCTTTGACAAACACAGGTTTGTTTTTCAACAATGTAGTTGAATAAAAATCACAATAGAAACATTTTTGTTTACAAAAAGGAATATGAATATATATGCCGGCCATTTATTTGAAGATTAATAAAATATATTAACAAAATTAACAAATTAATTATTTATTAACCTCCGTTCGGATTAAAATTCGGTTTTCTTAAAAATTCGTTGCATGTTTTTGCTCGTTTGAATTTCTAAACGATTGATTTATTGCTAAATAAAAAACAAATTTTTTTTATAGCAAAATTATTGCTCTTTTTGCATAATCGTTTCAAACTTAAATTATTTTCAGATGAGTCAAAATCTTTCACAAATGGTCAGAGAACGCGCTAAAGTATATGCAGAGCGCGATGTTTTTTGGTACAAAGAAGGAGAAAAAAAAATATATAAAAAATTAAGTTGGAACAACTTGATTAAAACGACAGATAAGGTTTCTAAAGCATTGCTCTCTTTAGGTTTTGGATGCGAATCAAAAATCGGCATTTTTAGTAATAACTGTGTTGAATGGACAATTTCAGATTTAGGAGCTCTCTCAATTAGAAGTGTTGTGGTTCCTTTCTTTGGAACAGCTTCAAAGCAACAGGTTAAATATATTGTTGCCGAAACTCAAATGAAATTTATGTTTGTTGGCAATAAAGAACAACTCGAGAAAGCATTGTGGGTTATAGAAAATTCAAAAACTTTAGAAAAAATTGTTGTTTTTGATAACAATGTTTCAACAAATGATGAACGTTGTATGAGCTGGACTGAATTTTGTAATTTGGGAAATGAACAAAAATATGATGCAACCTTAAATAAATTACTAAAAGAAGCAAAAACGGATGACCTTGCTACAATTATTTATACTTCCGGCACAACAGGAGAACCAAAAGGAGTTATGCTCGACCACAAAAATTTTATTGGAAGTTTTAAAAGCCACGACTTGCGATTGGAAGTAAGTGAAACCGATGTTTCCTTGTGTTTTTTGCCCCTCAGTCATATTTTTGAACGAGCTTGGACTTTCTATCTCTTACATTGCGGTGCTGTTAATTGTTTCCTTTCAAACCCTCGAGAAGTGATTGATGTTCTTCCTATTGTAAAGCCTACAGTTATGTGTACCGTTCCTCGTTTCTACGAAAAGACTTATGACGCAATTATGACTGAAAAAGAAAAATGGCCTGCTTTAAAGCAAAACATTTTTAACTGGTCAATTAAGGTTGGGCGCAATTGCACAATATATAAAAAAGATGCAAAGCGCATTCCTTTTGGTTTACAAATAAAACATTTCATTGCTGATAAATTGGTTTTTAAAACCATAAAAAATATTTTTGGTGGAAACATTCGCTTTTTACCTTGTGCCGGAGCTGCAATAAGACCTGAATTACTTCGTTTTTTTCATGCTGCTGATGTGTTTGTTAATTATGGATATGGGGCTACCGAAACAACAGCCACGGTGTCTTGCTTTAAGTCAGACATTTACAGTCTTGATGCGTGTGGTAGCATAATGCCCGATGTTTCTGTTAAGATTAGCGACGACGGTGAAATAATGATAAAAGGTGATACTGTTTTTAAAGGCTATTATAATAAACCTGAAGAAACAGCAAAATCGTTACAAGATGGATGGTATAAATCGGGTGACGAAGGTTTTATTACTGACGACGGTTATTTGGTAATGACAGATAGAATTAAAGACCTTATGAAAACCTCTGGAGGCAAATATGTTTCTCCTCAAAAAATTGAATTAATACTTTCCGAAGATCCTTTTATTGAACAAATTATTGTTATTGGCGATAGAAAAAAATTTGTTTCTGCACTTATTGTTCCTGAATTTGAAAATTTAAAAATTACTGCCAAAAACCTTGCAATAACAAATCTGGATTCAAGCTCTTTAGTAATGAATAAAAAAATTATTGACTTCTTTAAACAAAGAATAGATAAACTACAGGAAGAATTATCTCCTTATGAACGAATTGTTAAATTCACATTGCTTTCAGAACCATTTAGTATTGAAAACAATGCATTAACCAGTACTCTAAAAATAAAAAGAAAATTAATTTCAGAGCAATATAAAAACGTAATCGAAAAAATGTATGACTAATTATTGTTCTTAGGCAATTTTTACTTACCCCTAAATTAGAGCCAGTCTTTAAAGTCGCCTATTTGTCATTTCAAGCGATAGGGAGAAATCTCCGTCCTTTGCTATGAGTGAAATAAATTTCTCCCTATCGGTCGAAATAACAGTTTGAATGAAGTTTTGATGACTTTCTCGACAAATACTAATTACTCTCTCAGAATACTTCTATCTTAACATTAACGAGATAATTTCCATCTTCTGTGAGACCACAGCCAACTTTCAGGTTGTTTCCTTATAATTGATTCTAATTTATTTGCATACTTTTCTGTAATTTCTCCTTCTTGGAGTTTTGATGGATTTTCTGCCAATACAGATAAAAAAACAGTATAAAAACCTCGTTTTTTTCTTTGTACATCTACATACAAAACAGGGTAATTATATTTACGTGCATACTTTTCAGGACCATGCAAGAAAGCTGTTTCTCTGCCAAAAAAAGCAATCCAATAAGCTTTTTTTCTGTTTGTTGGACTCTGATCGGCAGCCATTAAAAAAATTGTGTTTGAGCCTTCACATTTTTCAAAAACTTTGCTTGTTTTATATATTGATGCCAACTCGGTACTCGATCGGGTTCTTGTCCACCTCATAAATTTATCAACCCCTTTATTTGAAAGCGGTTTATATAATGCAACAACATTATAATCTGTTTGTAAGCTGGCCGACAGACTTCCCCACTCCCAATTTGCATAATGACCTGCAACAGCAATAATGCTTTTCCCTTGTTCAAAATATGGTGTGAGAATTTCGGGATTTTCAATTTTATGGTGCTTATTAATTTGTCGCCTAGTCATTGTAAAACTTTTTAATCCCTCAACAATTACATCTGTTAAATTTTTGTAAATTAAACGAATCAGACGATGCTCTTCATTTTCATCTAAATTTGGAAACGCCCGCTTTAAATTCCTACTAATAACCTTTTTACGATAACCCAAAACTCCGGAAAGAAACAATCTTAAAAAATCTGAAACAAAATAAAGAATTCTAAAAGGTATTATTCCAATTAAAAAAACGAAAAATATAAACAGTATTGTTAAAAATAAATTCATGGGTTCTTATTAATTATTACGTCCATAAAGATAAGTAAAAGGATTTATCATAAATGCAAAACATAAAATTTTGATTAAAAAAATATTTTTTTCTTAAATTAAAATATTGATTATCTTTAACTTTAATCAATAATTATTAAAATGTCAGAAAATTACGATTTTGGTAAAAAAGGCGAAGAAATTGCTCAAACATTTTTAAAGCAAAAAGGTTATTCAATACTTGCAACAAATTGGCATCACCGTCATAAAGAAGTTGATATTATTGCAGAAAAGGACAATTCACTCATCATTGTTGAAGTTAAATCAAGAAGTAACACAATACATGAATTACCTCAAGACGCCGTAACGAAAAAAAAACAGCGCTTTCTAATTGAAGCTGCAAATGCTTATGTTGAAAAAAATGATGTTGATTTAGAAGTGCAGTTTGACATTATTACAGTTGTAAAACATAACGATAAATATAAAGTTCGACATATTAAAGATGCCTTTTATCCAATTGTAAAATAATTCGGAATGTTGTTTAAACTAAATTTTATAAGCGATTTTATTGGTCTTATTTATCCCAATACTTGTGCTGCTTGTGAAAATAATTTATACAAAAACGAAAATATTATTTGCACAAAATGTTTATATGAACTTCCAAAAACTAATTATTATAAAGAAACGGGGAACCCTGTTGAGCAAATATTTTGGGGAAGAGTAAATATTGAAAGAGCTTGTTCTTATTACTTTTTCCATAAAGGAAGTAAATTCAGAAAATTAATCCACAAACTTAAGTATAAAGGACAAAAAGAAATCGGCTACGAAATTGGCCGTCATTTTGGGAGTGAATTAATTGGTTCTGATTTTGTTAATGTTATTGATGTAATAGTTCCTGTTCCTATTCATCCTTCGCGAAAACGACACCGTGGATATAATCAAAGCGACTGGATTGGTATGGGCTTGTCTGAAAGTTTAGATATTCCTTTAGACACAAAGACTTTTTATCGTAATGTTGCTACAGAAACGCAAACTAAAAAATCGCGTTTTGAAAGATGGAAAAATGTTGAAAATGTATTCTCTGTAAAAGACGAAGCTGCTTTTTTAGACAAACATATTTTACTGATTGACGATGTTTTAACAACAGGAGCTACTCTCGAAGCTTGTGCAAATTCTTTATTGAAAGTAAATGGTGTTAAGGTAAGCATTGCAACTTTGGCAGTAACAGATACCTAGTTTTAATAATTTCGTTGCCTTTTGCTTCTCTTTTCATCTGCACTTATCTGTGCTGACTTTTTTAAACCATAATACAAATCAATGTTTTTTTAAAAAAAATCTGTGAAAATATAATTTCTAAAATAAAGTCTGCTGAAGCAGACTAAAAATAATCCGGGGACTTAATTTAAATCACCATTCTAAAGAATGGTGCTAATCTGATATTTTTGACTCCGTCTCTAAAATCATAGGCTAATAATGTTTTTTTATTTCAAAAATTT
>JAGLDO010000094.1 GCA_023145555.1 Bacteroidales bacterium | reverse complement strand
GCATGACTGATTATGGTGAGCCCTGACCCTACGTGGGTTCGAAAACCTCGCAGGGTTTTTTCACAATAAATTTTTTTCTTCCCCAATTACTTTTTTTCCAAAGACTAATCTGTTATCTGTTAATTTTACAAATGTGAGTTTAACCACCCATAAGTTTGTGCTCATTAATGCAGCAAAAGGGAAGCGTTTTAAGTAATTTTTTTTTGCTTTTTTTAAAATATCATTCTTTGGTTCAAATATTTTTCCTATAAACTGAACACCTTGAATTTTTCCCACAATGCTTGTTTCTAAAACAATTGAACCGGCTACAGAATCATTCAACAGAACGTCTTTTACATGCTTTGTGTCATTATCTGAAGTAAAGACCAGCATTTTTTCTTCTTCAATAAAAGAATAAAAACAATTAGCACAGTAAGGATTATTATTGTTTGAGGTAGCAAGTGTTAAAACATGATGTTTCTTTATAAATGATACAATTTTTTTATCTAATGCTGTCATAATAAATTTTATTTTGAATCACAAAGAAACAAAACACACTTCTCTTTTTCAACTAATTGTTATATATTTGAATATAAAAAACGTTTAAAAGATATGGCTGCTGTTATGAACCGGACCAAGTTTATTCTATTATTAAGATTATTGACAAATTATACTGTGAAAAAGCAATAAAGCTTACAAATGAAAAAATTATTAATAGTCATATTAACAATATTATTATATTTTTCAGCCTTTTCTGAATCTCAACAGAAACCTGATTATCGTTTTAGGCGTAGTTATATGCCACAAATTAGTGTTGGTGAGTGTTATGACATTACTTATCATCGCCTTGAATGGGAAATTGACCCGGGTAAATATTACATAAAAGGCTGTGTTACGACTTTTTTTAAGATTAAGAAGCAAACAGATTCCATTCGTTTCGATTTAACAGATCAGCTTGTTGTTGATTCAATTTTATATCACAACAAAAAAATTAATTTTTCACATTCAAAGAATATATTAACATTAAATTTTTCAAATCAATTTCTTGTGAATCAAAAAGATTCGGTTTCAATTTTTTATCAGGGTGAGCCGTCGGAGAACGGTGGTTTTGGTGCTTTCACGCAAGCCTATCACAACCTTGTTCCAATAATCTGGACACTCTCAGAACCCTATGGGGCAAGAGACTGGTGGCCATGCAAGCAAAGTTTGACCGACAAAGCCGATTCTATTGATGTGTTTGTTACTACACCAAAAGAATATAAGGTTGCCAGCAACGGAAAGTTAATCTCTGAAAAATTATCGGGAAGCAAAAAAATCACGCACTGGAAACATCGTCATCCCATTGCAGCATATCTTGTAGCAATTGCTGTAACAAACTATTCCTGCTATTCCGATTATGCTATATTAAATGAAAAGGATTCTGTAGAAATTTTAAATTTTGTATATCCTGAAAATTTAGAAACAGCAAAAGAGCAAACACCTCAAATTATTCCTGTAATAGAGCTTTATAGCGAGTTGTTTATTCCCTATCCTTTTAAAGATGAGAAATATGGCCAGGCACAATTTGGATGGGGTGGAGGAATGGAGCACCAAACAATAAGTTTTATCTGTAATTTCAGTTTATATTTAATGGCTCATGAATTGTCACATCAATGGTTTGGTGATTATATTACATGTGGTAGCTGGCAGGAAATATGGGTTAATGAAGGTTTTGCCCGATATTGCGAAGGTTTGGTTTGTGAGAATTTTACTGATAATTGGTTATCATGGAAATCAAACAAAATAACAAATATCACAAGCCAAAACAACGGCTCTGTTTTTGTTAATGACACAACCGCTGTTTATAATATTTTTAATACCCGATTAACTTACGATAAAGCCGCAATGGTTTTACACATGCTTCGTTGGGAGTTGGGAGATTCTGTCTTTTTTCAAGCTATAAGAAATTATTTAACCGACAGCACTTTAATAAACAATTTTGCAAAAACAGAAGATGTAAAAAGACATTTTGAAACTACAGCAGATACTAACCTATCACAATTTTTTAATAACTGGATTTATAATGAGGGTTTTCCAATTTATAACGTAAACTGGTCGCAAAACGACGAAAATATTGTTTCTTTAAACATTAAGCAAACACAATCAGATCCGTCAGTAAGTTTTTTTGAACTGGATTTGCCAATTTCTTTTTCAGACAATAATAATGACACATTATTGGTCTTTCATAATTCACAAGCTTCACAAGACTATGTTTTTCATCTGCCGTTTATTGTAAAGAAAATAATTTTCGACCCGGACAAAAACATTATTACAAAAAACCCCGATATTATTAATATTAATTCAAGCAATTTAAATAAAGATATTTTTATTTCTCCAAATCCAGTTATAGATTTTTTAACAATAAAATCAAATTCTACAATCTTGTTAAAACAAGTTTCAATATATAATATTAGCGGAAGAGAGGTAAAGACATTTAGTAATTTTTCTTATTCAGATTCTTTGCAAATAGACTTACGCGACTTAAATACAGGCAATTATTTTGTTGGAATAAAAACAAAAAAGCGTTATTACGCCAAAAGAATTTTTAAAAAATAGCTCTTATCTGCATTGTACCGGTGTGAACTATTTTTGTATCCTCTGAAGCTCTTCCTGAGTAATTAAGGTTTATCTGGATTTTTTTCGAAACACTTTTCCGAAAAATTAAATTCCAACTTAAATTATTGCCGGGAAAAAAACCACCGAGCATTTCGTAGGCTATTGGCGTGTTTGTGTTGGCGTTATATGATATGTTTATATAATTGGCTTTCAATGTTATTGTTCCTTTGTTGTGTTTGCTGTATTTTAATTCAAATCCTGCATCTTGGTTTTTCGATTCTTCGGTATTTAAACAATTCGTTTTTTGTGTATATTTATATATCATGCTCAGTTTTAACGATAAGTTTGCTTGATATGAAAAGGTAATCTTGTTTTTGTCATAGTTAATGTCATAATTTTTTGAGCTGAACGATTCAGAATTATACGTTTTATCACCCTTGGTAAAATCATTTAGTAACGACAGACTTTTATTTATGTTCCATCTCAGCCTAATGCCGTTAAAATTATTACTTCTGTTATCAAAACCATTAACAAGAAGCAATTTGTTTTTATTATTCTGGAAAACATAATCAAGCCCAAACTTTGTATTTGTTTTGTTAAACGACAAGATGTTTCTAGCCAAATAATTTACATTAACGAGCAATAAATCGTCGAAATTAATAATAGGATTTGCAATATCGAGAAAATCATCGTTTGTTGTTTTTTTACTTATTCTATAAGCAAACTGATTTGAAAAGCGGGAAATAAATTTCTTAACACCTTTTTCGTTATGCCAAAGTCGTCGTGGTTTAAGATATAAAATTTGATTAAATTGATTTTTATATGTTTTTACAAATTGATTTGTTGGAGTAAAAATTCTAATGTAATTAGCCTGATCTTTAAAATTGGCTACTTCGAATTCATTTAATTCTTTAATATCATTACTGTTATAGTCTGTCCATGCATACAAACCCTGACCTTGCGACACCTCAAGATATGAGAATTCTTTTTTGAGTTCAAAAACCTTAGAAATTTCAAAAAATGTTGATGAAGATATTGCTCCTTTAAACAATTTTATGTTGTGTT
Organism: Bacteroidales bacterium; assembly: GCA_023145555.1. Lineage (GTDB taxonomy): Bacteria > Bacteroidota > Bacteroidia > Bacteroidales > B39-G9 > B39-G9. Next base: position 1,667 of record JAGLDO010000094.1, on the reverse strand, counting down.
CAAGACGAGTAAGCAACGAATTGTCCGCCCTGTCGCTGCTTAGGGTACTGTCTTCAATTGTTAATTTTCTATACGAAGCAATTATTTTAAAAGTGTTTTTTGGATTTTTGTGCAGGTTTAAACCAAAGTTATAGTCTTCGCCCAATGTGCTGTATTCTAATTTGTTGTTTGATGGCAAAAAATCTTTACGCCTCACAAATTTCGCGAAAAATGTATTTTCAGAGCTATCAGAATTACAAATAAAAAATTCTTTTCTATCGAACTTGTAACTATTACCGATTAAAGTATCAGCAACAATATTATTCCAGAGATTTTTTTCAAAATCATTTTTAACACCAATGGAAAAAAACGAAATCTGTTTTGATAGTGAAGCATTGTATCTTAAAAAATCCGTTTGGTTTTTGTCATACTTGCTGTTTAGCCAACTTCCTGTAAAATTAAAATCAAATTTGTTTCTTTTAATATTCGTTTTAACAGCATTTTTGTTAGCATTAAAGAATTTCCCTTTGTTGAGATAATCAAAATTATATTGTGCCGAACCAAATTTTTCGTTTAAGTAATCAACTTTCATGTTAAACAAATTCTCATTAAATTTTTTGTTCGACAGATTGTTTAAGTTCCAGTCTCGTTCAAACTCAGCGGTTTTAAATCGCTCAATAGGCTTAAAACATTTATTAATATGTTGATAATTTGCAGAGGTTGTTAACTTGTTTTTTGTTAGAGGAATATTTTGTTTTAAATTGATTGTTAATGCGTAGCCCAAATCATCGCCAGCATCATTTTTCGAAAAAGAATTAATATCATTATTTGATAATGCCATTTCAAAATTTGCCTCAGTATTTTTTGTCAATAATGTTTCGCCGCCAAATGTCACCATCTGATTTTTTTTAGGCGTAATTAATAAAACAACAGGTTCATAATTTCCTTGTGCTTGTCCGTTTATTGGTTCTGTCCATTCAAAAACTTTACCGTTGGCTAGAGATTTTCCTTGCACATAGTTTCCGTTATAATCACCAACATAAGAAAATCCCAGCCTGTAGATGGCATCGTCTGCATTTGTTGAATAAACAAAAACACTGTCATATATGTTGCTGTTTATAGTGGTATCAATCATTTTGTAAAAAACATAGTTGCCGTTAAAATTTGTGTCAATTTTAACATTAGGCACAATAGCCATATTTAAGCTGTCGCCAATATTTGCCAGAAGTTGTTTCTGCAGATTTGTTAAATCCTGATCAATTGGTTGATTTTTGCTGTCTTGCTCAGAAAAAACATTAAGATAAAACTTCGATTTTTTGGTGTGAAATTCATTGCTGTTAAACAATAAGAAACGAGCATAATTTCTGTCAGAATATTCAAACTCAACAACAATTCTTTTGTCTTTAGTAATTAATTGATTTGCAGTAAATGTAATTTCGGAAGAGTTGTAGTTGATAACATAGTCGTTTTCGAGACCACGTTTTAAAAGATTACCGTCAATATAAATGTTTTCAGAACCCGACAATATTATTATATAAGCCTCATTATTTGCTCCTTGCAGTTTGTAAGGACCTTGTTTTCCTTCAGTTCCGTTAAAACTCATTCTGTTGTATTTTCCTTTCGACACAGCACCGCTGACTGTTGTTTTAAAACGATTTTGATTTCTAAATTTAAATTTTGATGAAACA
>JAGLDO010000093.1 GCA_023145555.1 Bacteroidales bacterium | reverse complement strand
GCTAATGTTGGTTTATTACAGCATAAGATAAGAATGGAAAATGATGGTAATAATACACCAAGCATTTTGAATGATTATGCTAAAGGTTATGACCGTTTAACAAATGGATTAGCAATTAGTGAATTTGTTGGTTATATGTATTTTAGCAATAACCGCAGGGTGAATTTCTATGCCGGTATTGAATTAACTCAAGCATGGACTAAAAATCGTCGTTCATGGAATTTCGACACAATGGAAAAAGACGACCAATTAAGAAACGATTATTTATATGCTTTTAAGTTTGGTTGGATTATTACACTTCATAAAAAAATGACTAATAAATTTTACTATTATTAGTTTATTGAAATTAAATTTTTATGGTTTTTATTTACAATATACTAACAAGCTTATATTTTTTTTCTGTTCGACTTGCATCAGTTTTTAACCCCAAAGCACAACTTTTTGTAAAAGGACGAAAAAATATTTTCAAAAAAATTAATGAAAGTGTTGACAAAGAACAACAAATAGTTTGGTTTCATTGTTCCTCTCTTGGTGAGTTTGAGCAAGGAAGACCAGTTATTGAATCATTAAAACAGAAACATCCACAATATAAAATTTTGCTTACCTTTTTTTCTCCCTCAGGTTATGAGATAAGAAAAAATTATGCCGGAGCAGATTACATTTTTTATTTACCAATTGACAACCGAAGAAACGCCTCAAAATTCATAAAGGCAATAAATCCCAAAATGGTGTTTTTTGTTAAATATGAATTTTGGTATCATTATCTGAATGCTTTGCAAAAGAAAAAAATTCCGGTTTATATATTTTCTGCAATTTTCAGAAAAGACCAATTGTTTTTTAAATGGTACGGAGGATTTTACAGAAAGATGTTGCAAAAATTTAATTTCTTTTTTGTTCAAAACAAAGAATCGAAAGAACTACTAAATTCCATTAATATTAAGAATGTTGAAATAACAGGAGACACACGTTTCGACAGGGTTTACTCAATTGCATCACAGGCAAAAAATATCCCTGTTATTGAAGCCTTTAAACAGGGAAAAATAACAATTATTGCTGGCAGCACATGGAGACCTGATGAGGAACTTTTAATTAAATTTATTAATTCGGAAAACAATAAAGAATTAAAATACATTATTGCTCCTCATGAAATATTTATTGAAAATATAGAACGAATTGAAAAAGCAATTAACAAAAAAGTAATACGGTATTCTCAAGCAAACGAACAAAATGTTTTAGAATCGCAGGTAATTATAATTGACAATATTGGACTGCTTTCTTCTTTATATAAATATGGCGATATTGCATATATAGGCGGAGGCTTTGGTAAAGGAATTCATAATGTTTTAGAAGCAGCAACTTTTGGTCTTCCTTTATTTTTTGGAACAAATTATCATCAATTTAACGAGGCTGTTCAACTTGTAAATTTAAAAGCAGCTTTTGTGGTTAATAATTATTCTAATTTAGAAAATCAATTAAAAACACTTCTTGCAAATAAAATTTTAATAAAAAGCACAGGCGAAATTGCAAAAGAATATGTTGTTTCAAACCATGGATCAACAATCAAAATTCTGGCAAAATGTGACATAAATTTAAGCGTAAAATAGTTCACAAAAAAGGCCTAAAAAAAAATAAAAAAAACAAATCCACAGTGCAAGCAACAGACAATTAAATTGTTATGCTTAGCTTTGTTGTAATTGTTAATAAGTGCTTTTTTATTATTTTAAATATGTACGTAAATTCGTATGAAAAATTTTCACTAAAAAAAATCAGAGTATATATTAACGAATCAAACGGACACAAAAAAAGCAATAATGGTGACTAAGGAAATTACACAAAAAAAAGCGGGGAAAGCAAAAAAAGTAAAAATTTATTCTTTCGATGAGGCATATCAATCTTCACTCGAATATTTTAAAGGAGACGAGCTAGCTGCAAGAGTTTGGGTTAATAAATATGCTCTGAAAGATTCTTTTGGAAGCATTTATGAATTGAATCCGAATGATATGCATCGAAGAATTGCAAAAGAAATTGCGAGGGTCGAAAAAAAGTATCCAAATTCAATGGATGAAGAAACAATATTTAATCTTTTAAAAGAATTTAAATATATTGTCCCACAAGGAGGTCCAATGTCTGGAATTGGAAACAAAAACCAAGTTGTTTCGTTATCAAATTGTTTTGTTATAGGAGAAGACAGTCCTGCCGATTCGTATGGAGGAATATTAAAAACAGACCAAGAGCAAGTTCAGTTAATGA
>JAGLDO010000092.1 GCA_023145555.1 Bacteroidales bacterium | reverse complement strand
TTTCATTTAAATTTATTTAATTTATAGATTTAAAAAGAAATTATTTTTCAACTTCTTCTTTAACTTCAGTTTCAACTTTAGGTTTATCTCCAATATGAGCATCTAAGAAATCACCCATTGCTTTATAGAAATCCATTCTGTTTTCTTCGTTATGGAAACCATGACCTTCGTTATCTTTAACCATATATTCAACTTCAACACCTCTCGCTTTCATGGCAGCAACCATTTGGTCTGATTCATTTTTATTTACACGTGGGTCGTTAGCACCTTGAGCAACAAATAAAGGAACCACAATTTTATCTGCATGAAAAACAGGTGAAGCAGCAGCAAGTAAAGCACTGTCTTTTACAGGGTCTCCAACTTGATTATACATCATTTCTAACATAGGTTTCCAGTAAGGAGGTATAGATTTCATAAAAGTAAATAAGTTAGCAACGCCAACATAATCTACACCACAAGCATATAATTCAGGAGTAAATGCAAGTCCTGCAAGTGTTGCATAGCCACCATAGCTTGCACCATAAATTGCAACACGTTTTGGGTCTGCAATACCTTCATCAATTAACCATTGAACTCCGTCAGAAATGTCATCTTGCATAGTTAAACCCCATTGTTTGTAACTTGATTCTAAAAATTTTCGACCATAACCGGTTGAGCCTCTAAAATTCATTTGTAAAACAGCATATCCTTTGTTTGCAAGATATTGAACTTCAGGGTTGAAACCCCAATAATCTCTGGCCCATGGTCCACCGTGAGGATTTATTACAACAGGTAAGTTTTTAGCTTCAACACCTTTTGGTAATGTTAAATAGCCATGAATAGTTAAACCATCACGTGATTTATATTCAATAGGTTTCTCTAAAGCCATATTATTTTCGTCAATCCATGGAGCTGCATCAATAATTTTTTCTAATTTATCAGAATTTAAATCATATAAATAGTAAGCTCCTAAGGAACGGTCACTATATGTTCTTACAATAAATTTATCTTCGTTTTTTGTTTCGCTTGTTATAGCAATTTCATATTGTCCAAGGTCTTTTTTTAATCTCACAAATAAATTTTCAGTTTCTTTATCAAAGAAATGTCTGTGTCGTTTGTCGGTAACGTAAGAAACAGAAGTTATGACCTTGCGTTTTTTCGAATAGCTTAAGCGAGAAACATCAACTTCGTCGTTTTTATAAATAGTTTTGATTTCTTTACCATTGGCAATATCAAATAAAACAATTTCCTTTTTATCACGGCTTAAGTTTGAAGAAGCATAAACATTTTTGTTTTCGAAATCGAAAAACATTGGGCTAACTCCTTCTTTATAATCAGTAGTTAACACAACTTTAAATTCCTGATCTTCAGTATCGCGGTACAGAAGACTTGTTTCAAGACCATTAAGAACAAAAGCAACTCTTAGTTTCCCTGCATGATCAGTCATCCAACCCATAATGTTTCCGGGATTTTCGGCAATCATTTTCATTTCGCCTGTGACAATATTTAAACGATAAGGGTCAAAAATTTGAGGGTTTCTTTTATTTAAACCAATAATAACTTCATCAGGTAGGTCTTCTAAATCGTCAATAATTTGAGTTCTTACCCCATCAAAATCGGTTAAACAAATTAAGTTGCTACCATCTATGTTAACACCATAAAGCTTATAGTTTTCGTTTCCGCCGGTGTCTCTTAAGTATAAAATTCTGTTGTTGTTAGCCCAGAAATATCCGGAAATATCTCTAGTAGTGTCTCTTGTTAATTGAATTACAGAATCTTTTCCAATTTCTTGTACAAAAACGTTCATTCTTTTTTCGTAAGGAGCTTTGAATGAATAATATTTTCCGTCAGGAGAAATTTGGAAGGATGATTTCTCAGGATTTCTAAAGAAATCTTTTAATGGTACTTTTGTAGCTCTCATTTCTTTTTCTGATTGATTACATGAACTAAAAAAAGTAATAATTACTATACCAATAATTAATAGACTATTTTTTTTCATAATTTTAAGTTAATTTTAAAAGGATTTTGACCCTCATTATCTTTATCCTTTTTTATTTATATAAATTAATTTTTGAGGATTTTTATTTTGAGTAAAAGTAAAACATTTTTTAGTATTCATAAAATTTTTTAGTTAATTTAGTAATATGAATATTGACCTTAACATATTTGATGTTGAACGTAATTTAGAACAGGTTGGTAAAGGGAAGATTTTAATCTCTGAGCCATTTGCGCAAGATAATTATTTTCATCGTTCTATTGTGCTTTTAACCGAGCATAACGAGAAGGGTTCGTTTGGGTTTATATTAAACAAACCTATTGATATTAAACCAAATGAGATATTAAAAGATTTTCCTAAAGCAGATTTTAATGTCTCAATTGGTGGTCCTGTTAATCAAGATTCTGTACATTATATACATACTTTAGGTGATAAAATTCCACAAAGTGTTAATATATGCGAGAATGTTTTTTGGGGTGGTGACTTTGATATCTTAAAGGTATTAGTAAAACAAGGATTAATACATAAAAATCAATTACGATTTTTTATTGGCTATTCCGGATGGGAAGCAAAACAATTAGATGAGGAATTATTAAAGAATTATTGGATTGTTTCTGAAATTAATTCTGAAAAGATAATGAATATTAAAAAGGATTATTGGAAAAATATTTTAGACAGTCTTGGGGAAAAATTTAAGATTTGGGCAAATTCACCTCAAAATCCAAGCATGAATTAACCTGTAAAAACACTTTCGTTAAGCTTGTTTATCAATAATTTTGATGTTTTATTGAAATACCTGTTATTTTTATAAGCAACAACCCACCTGATACCAGAAATCGCATTTGTTAAAAAAACTTCATCAGCAGATAATAAGTCATCGGGCTTAATATTACAATCATCAAAAATTGTGTAATTGAGCGATAGTGCAGTTTTAATAATTTGAGTTCTCATAATGCCGGGAATGCAACCATCTGTTAATGCCGGTGAGTAGAGTTGATTGTTTTTTACTATAAAAATATTTGAACTGACAGCTTCAACAATTTTATTCTCTTGGTTAATAATAATACAATCATCAAGCTTGTTTTTTTGTTTATATATGCCGGCAAGAACAAAAAGTAAAGCATTTGATGATTTCAGGTCTGAAAAATAATTAATATTTTTTTTAATCTCATTGTAAATATCAATTACCAAGCCTTTTTTGTTCAGAGTATATTTTGCATGTTCGAGTTCTTCGGCTTCAATAATAAAAGAAATATTGTTTGATAAAGGTGTGTATAAACCTCCGTCGGAACGAAAAACAGATAAGCGTATTTTTGCTCCCTGATAAAGTTTATTTTTGTTTAAGAGTTTAGTAATTAAGTTCTTAATGTGGTTTATTGTAAAATAATCAGGAATGTTCATTTTTAATTTTTCAATTCCATATGTAAGTCTAATAAAATGCTCGTCAAGAAATTGAACTTTTGTACCATTGGCGTGCATAGTTTCAAAAAGTCCGTCGCCATAGCGAAATGCTCTGTTTTGTGTTGTTAACACAGGCGAATCGCTCAGAACAAAATCCCCGTTGTTACATATATATTTTGACTTTATCATTTAACAATTACGAATTAGGAATTAATAATTAACAATTAATTTACAGTATTTTAATATATTTTCATTAGCATCAATTTTAATTGTATGCAAACCAACCTTTTCTCCTGCCTCAATGTCACGAACGCCGTCACCAATAAGATAAGATGTTGAAACATCAATGTTAAAACGTGCAATTGCTTTTTCGAGCATTAATGTGTTTGGTTTTCTGCACAAGCATTTTTCATTACTTGAGTGATGTGGACAATAATAAATTTCTGTTAATTCAATATTACAATTTTTTAAATATTTTTTTAAATAATTATGGACTTCTTCAACTTGTTCTATAGTATAAATACCTTTTGAGATACCACCTTGATTCGATATTATTATTAATAAATAATTGTTTTCCTGAAATTTTTTTAAGCTTTCAACTATTCCATCATTTATTTTAAAATCCTCAATCTTATATATATAGTAATGACCTTTGTCATTGTTTATTACCCCGTCGCGGTCTAGAAATATTGCTTTATTCATTCGAAATGATATTTTTTACAAACTTAAAGAAACAAACAGGAATAATAAAAATAATATTAATATTTTAATTTTTTGTAAATCTATTGTAAACCATCTTGCACCGCTGCTCTTTTGGATTTGTAATCAGAAAGTATTAATATACAATTTGTTAGTTTGCAATGACATACTATCTGTTTTCGGAGTAGATACAATATTAGGGTATAAAAAAAATTGACATGTAGTATTTTATGTTGTAACTTTATTATTTATTTAATATAAGAAGACCTTGTAAGGGGTTTTAACTCATCTTTAATTTATGAAGTGGGTTTTGAGTTTTTTTTTAATAATTATAGCCATGAAAAATATTAAAGATTATGCATTAATTGCCTTATTAATTATTTTTCAATCAGGTAATTTATTTGCTCAGAAGAAGTATACAGACTATTCTGCAAAAGACAAACAAAACATTTTTATTGAAAATTTTAATAATAATTTCAATAAATGGACTATTGATAATAATTGGATTTCCGGTAAAATTGAAAACGGACATTATTTATTAAATTGTAAAAATTATAAAAACACCACAGGCTTGAGCTATCATTCTGTTGATATTGACGAGAATAAAGATTTTGAAATAGAAACAAAAATAAAAATTATTAATGGTAATGGTGCACTTGTTTTCGGTATGGACGATAATTTTAATCATTATCGTCTTGAGATTTCTGATAAAAATAAGTTTTTTATTCTGAAAAATGTAGTTGCAAAAAACACTATTTCAAAAATCTATCACACATCAATATTAAATATTATTAATCAAAACAACTTTAATAAAATAACTTTACGTAGTATTAATTCAGTGTTTTATGTTTTTATTAATGAAAAATTTATTAAAGAATTTAATAAATTACCTTTTTTTGGTGATAAAATTGGTTTTAGTGTTGCAACAAATTCAAAAATTGAAATTGAGCAAATTCAAATCAGTTACATTAAGAAACCCGAAAACAAATTAGTAGCTCAATCAAAGCCGGAGTTAAAACCTCAATCTCAAGTTAAGAAACATATATTTCCCTTTCTTTCTATCTCCGACATAAATTTTATCGATAAAAATAATAACGATTGTATTGATGCTGATGAAAATTGCAGTATTTTTTTCATAATTTCAAATAATGGTAAAGGTGTTGCAACAAATGTAAAAGCAAATATAAATACTAAATTTTTTATCACAGGCTTAAATTTTGAAAAAACAATTTTAATTGGTAATATTAAACCCGACAGCTCTGTAAATGTCAATATTCCTGTTTCTGGCATGCAAGATTTAAATTCTGATACAGCAAATTTTAGTATTAATTTTGATGAGCAATATGGATTTCCGCCAGATGCTTTCGAAATTCAGATTATTACAAAGAAATATAACAGCCCGTTAGTCAGGGTTGTTGACTATAGCTTTGAAACAGACAATGGATTTATTAAACTCGGAGTTCCTGTTCAGTTAAAAGCATTAATTCAAAATGTTGGTTTTGGTAAAGCAGAAAATGTTAGTGTTGACTTTGAATACCCAAATCAAAATGTTTTTCCTAATAATCAGTCTCATTACGAACTGCACACATTAAACCCGGGAGATTCGAAGGCATTAGTTTTTGAATTTCTTGCAAATAAACTTTATTCCGAAACATCAATCCCAATAAACATAAGGATAAATGAAAAATATGGTAAATATTCTGAAAATAAATTCGCAGTTGTAATGGTATATAATGCGTCAAATAATCAAAAAGTAGTTATCAGTAGTAATGAAAATGAAAGGAAACGTGAAATTAAAATTGCTTCGCTTTCGGCAGATATTGACAAGAATATACCTGTTAACCAAAGCATTAATCAACATCGGTATGCCTTAATTATTGGTAATGAAGATTACAGTACATATCAGAAAGGTTTATCAAGTGAAGTTAATGTAGATTTTGCAGAGAATGATGCAAAAATATTTAAAGAATATGTTGTAAACACTATGGGAGTGCCTGAGAAACAAACCAAATTATTAACAAATGCCACATCAGGACAAATGAGTCAGGGAATAGCATGGTTGGCAAATTTGGCGAAAATTGAAAATGGTAATGCTGAAATTATTTTTTACTATTCAGGGCACGGACTTCCCGATGAAACAACCAAAGAACCTTATTTAATACCCGTTGATGTTAGTGGTTTAAGCGTAGCACAAGGTATTAAGTTAAACGGTTTATTAAAAACATTAACAAAACATCCGGCAAAAAGAATTACTTTATTTCTCGATGCTTGTTTTAGCGGAGGTGCTCGTAATAAGGGGCTAATTGCCATGAAAGGCGTAAAAATCAGACCCAAAAATGTAGCTCTGCAAGGAAATTTAGTTCTTTTTTCTTCAAGCTCAGGCGAACAATCATCAGGTGTTTATCGTGAGAAGAAACACGGTTTTTTTACTTATTATTTGCTTAAAAAAATTCAGGAGACTAAAGGAAACATAACTTATAAAGAATTGGCAAATTATGTAATACTCAATGTTTCAAAAGAAACAAGCCTTATAAGTAAACCTCAAACACCCGGATTGGAAAATAGTTTGCAGGTAAAAGATGAATGGGCAAACTGGAAGATATATTGATGGTAAATAATTATTATGCACAATGCTCTTTCGGATTTGTAATCAGAAAGTATTAATGTACAGTTCGTTAGTTCGGGATTGCAAATCCCGAACAGCAGGGGCTTAATTTTAGCCTACGCACTAAGCGGTTTAGAATCGCTAAGTGCATTGACAGATAAAAAATTAGTGTTAATTAGTGAAATTAGTGTCTGAAATCCTGTAAACAATAAAAATCATGAATAAATTTCTACAAATAATATTTACCTTATTCTTAAGTGTTTTTTTTACCACCACAAGCTATGCTCAGCATACTTTTACAAATTATACTAATAAAAATAATGTGCAAGCCCTTGCTGTAGATGCAGATACAATATGGTTAGGCACAGATGGTGGAGTGGTAAAACGAAGCAAAGACGGAACCTTGTTGGCTAAATATATAAATTCAGACGGCTTATGTAATAATAATGTTGTGTCTATAGCAATAGACAAGCAAGGTAACAAATGGTTTGGAACTGATAATGGAGGAGGAGTAAGCAAATTTGATGGTACTAATTGGACTACTTATTTGAATGGCAATAGTGTCTATGCAATTGCAAT
>JAGLDO010000091.1 GCA_023145555.1 Bacteroidales bacterium | reverse complement strand
TTGATATTGACATAAACGCTGTTGAAGTAACTAAACTTTCACTTTTGCTAAAAAGTTTGGAGGGCGAAACACAAGCAAGTATTGCTCACCAACTTTCATTTTATCACGAGCGGGTTTTACCGACACTTGATAAAAACATCAAAGACGGTAATTCAATAATTGATACTGACTATTATGACGGTCAAATTGATTTTGGGGCAGCAAAGAAAATTAAGCCATTTAGTTGGGACGACGAATTTAGTGAAATTAAGCTAAATGGTGGTTTTGATGTAGTAATAGGTAATCCGCCATATATTAAAGAACGAGGCAGTAAAGAAATATTTGAACCTGTGTTGAAATCAAGATTAGGTAAGTTATACCATCAAGGGAAAATGGATTTTTGGTATTACTTTGTTCATCGAGGAATTGATATTTTAAAAGACAACGGTTATTTAGGTTTTATAACAAATAGCTATTGGATGAAAAGTGATGGAGCTTCAAAATTAATTGAACGCATTGGAAATAATTTAATTTTTGACACAATAGTTGATTTTGATAATTACAAAGTATTTGAAGATGTAAGTGGAAAGCACAATATTTCAATATTCAAAAAAGACAGCAATAAGAAAACAGATTGTAAAGTTTTGTCAATTGAAAAACAAAATCCCAATTCAATAATTGAAAACTATGCTTTGGAATTGATAAATAACGAGAACCTCATTCAGAATTCTAAAATTCAGTTAAATTCAAACATAAATATATTCGAAAATTGCGAGATATTAGATATTCATTTTGATACCTCTGTTGGAGTGCAAGAATCTACGGATAGGATAACAAAAAAACATAAAGCCTCTACAAAAAGAGAAGACATTAATATTGGAGATGGAGTTTTTGTTCTGAACGAAAACGAAATTTTAAAAGCAAATTTCAATGATGAAGAAAAATTACTTTTAAAACCTTATGTAAATACAAGTCATATAAACAGATATGAACTTGATTTTCGTAATGAGTTTTTGCTTTACATAGGGAAAACAGAAAGACAATTAATAGCTTCTGGTAAATATCCAAATATAAAACGGCACTTAGATAGTGTAAAAGAGTTTATTACTTCCTCAAATGCACCTTATGGAATACATAGAACAAGAGAACAACGCTTTTTTGAAGAACCCAAACTGATTTGTAAAGGGATGTTCTTACAACCAGAATTTTACTACGATGATGAAAAATATTATTTTGGGTTTTCCTTTTCCTCAATTATTCAGAAATCAAGGAAATATGATTTAAAGTTATTGTTAGGAATAATGAATTCAAAATTAGGCGAATTTTGGTTTCATTTAAACGGAAAAAGAAGAGGAATAGGTGTTGATATTGGTGTAAAGATTTTTAGATTATTCCCTTTACCTCCAAAAACGAATAAGAATTTTGATATAATTTCGACGAAAATAATCAAACTTGTAGAACAATTACAATCGCTAAAAAAAGATTTAAAAACTCAATCATTACAAACAGCAAAAGTTCAAATTGAAAGGCAAATTGTTTATTTCGAGAAAAGAATTAATGAAAAAGTTTACAAACTATATGCTTTTAAAAAACAAGAAATAGAAATGATTGAAAACAAAAAAAACAGGCTCGTAAATCAGCCTTATCTCATACAAACTTTATAAAATAAAAAATGTTCAATTAATATTTAACATTATAAAATATATTGCAAAAAAATCTTAAATTTGTAGGTTTTGATATTGAAATATAAAATAAGTAATTAAATAACGAATGAGTATAATAAATAACGTATTATCACAATTATTTGGTAATAAATCGAAAAGAGATAATAGAGAAGTAATGCCTGTTGTTAATATCATTAAGGAAGAATATGAAAAACTACAGTCATTAACAAACGATGAGTTAAGACAAAAAACAGAGGTCTTAAAAAATAAAATTTCAGACTATGTTGCTGAAGATAAAAGCAAAATTTCTCTATTAAAAAATAGTATTGAGAATAATGATATTAATATAAATGAAAAGGAAAAAATTTATTCAGAAATCGATAAACTCGATAAAGAAATCGATAAGAAATATGAAGAAATTTTAGACCAGATACTACCCGAAGCTTTTGCTGTTATGAAAGACACAGCAAGACGATTTAAAGAAAATGAAGAGATTGTTGTAACTGCAACAAATTTTGACAGAGACTTGGCTGCGTCTCACGATTTTGTTGACATTGACGGTGATAAAGCAATTTTTTATAACACATGGACAGCAGGAGGAAATGAAACTATCTGGGACATGGTGCATTACGATGTACAGTTGATTGGTGGTATTGTTCTTCATGATGGTAAAATTGCCGAGATGGCAACAGGTGAAGGTAAAACATTAGTTGCTACTCTTCCCGTATTTCTGAATGCAATGGCTCATCGTGGTGTACACATGATTACTGTTAACGATTATCTGGCAAAACGTGACTCTGAATGGATGGGACCTTTATATCAATTTCATGGACTATCTGTTGATTGTATCGATAAACACGAGCCAAACTCAGAAGCACGAAAAAAAGCATATTTATCAGACGTTACTTTTGGCACAAACAATGAGTTTGGTTTTGATTATCTTCGCGATAATATGGCAATTAACCCCGAAGACTTAGTTCAGCGTGAGCATGTCTATTCAATTGTCGATGAGGTTGACTCTGTATTGATTGACGATGCACGAACACCTCTTATTATTTCAGGTCCTGTTCCTAAAGGCGACATTCACCTTTTTGATGAGTTAAAACCTAAAGTTCAAAGATTATATAGTGTTCAACGTACTTTGGTAACGCAAATTTTATCCGATGCTAAAAAATTAATTACTGAAGGAGACACCGAAAAAGGTGGTTTGCTTTTATTAAGAGCATTTAAAGGATTACCAAAAAGCAAACCTATAATAAAGTACTTGAGTGAACAAGGAATGAAAGCATTAATGCATAAAACTGAAAATTTTTATATGCAGGATAATAACAAAAATATGCACCTTGTTACCGATGATTTATATTTTGTTATTGAAGAAAAACTTAATTCAATTGAATTAACTGAAAAAGGTATTGATTTAATAAGTGACGATACTGACGACCCTAATTTCTTCATCTTACCTGATATTGGAGGACAAATAGCTGACATTGAAAACTCTGATATTGGAAAATCCGATAAACTGGTTAAAAAAGATAACTTATTACAAGATTATGCAGTTAAGTCAGAACGTGTTCATACTATAAATCAGCTACTTAAAGCTTACGCTTTGTTTGAAAAAGATGTTGAGTATGTTGTTATTGAAAATAAAGTAAAAATTGTTGACGAGCAAACAGGCCGTATTATGGAAGGTCGTCGTTATTCTGATGGTTTACATCAGGCAATTGAATCAAAAGAAGCTGTAAAAGTTGAAGCATCAACCCAAACATTTGCCACTATTACTCTGCAAAATTACTTCCGAATGTATAAGAAATTGGCAGGTATGACCGGTACAGCTGAAACAGAAGCAGGTGAACTTTGGAATATTTATAAATTAGATGTTGTTGTTATACCAACTAATAAACCAATAATACGTATTGAAGAGCACGATTCCGTTTATAAAACAGCTCGCGAAAAATATAATGCTGTTATTAACGAAATAGTAGATTTAGTAAATCATGAAAGACCGGTTTTAGTAGGTACTACTTCTGTCGAAATATCTGAATTACTAAGTCGAATGCTTAAAATGCGAGGCATAAAACATAATGTTTTAAATGCTAAGCTACACCAACGAGAAGCTGATATTGTTGCACAAGCAGGTCAATCACAAATGGTTACCATTGCTACAAATATGGCAGGTCGTGGTACTGACATCAAATTAAGCCAACAAGTACGCGATGCAGGTGGTCTTGCCATTATTGGTACAGAACGTCACGAATCTCGTCGTGTCGACCGTCAGTTAAGAGGTCGTGCAGGACGTCAGGGAGACCCGGGTTCTTCTCACTTTTATGTGTCTTTAGAAGATAACTTAATGCGAATATTCGGCTCTGACAGAATTGCTAAGATGATGGACCGAATGGGTCTGAAAGAAGGCGAAGTAATTCAGCACTCAATGATTTCTAAATCAATTGAAAGAGCTCAAAAGAAAGTTGAAGAAAATAACTTTGGTATTCGTAAGCGATTACTTGAATATGACGATGTTATGAACTCTCAACGTGAAGTAATTTATAAGCGCCGAAGACATGCACTTTACGGAGAACGACTTTCTGTTGACATTGCCAATATGATGTATGACGTTTGCGACAGCATAGTTAATGATTCTCATGGAAATGTTAGTTTTGAAGATTTTAATTTCGAGCTAATTCGTTTGTTATCAATAGAATCTCCTGTTGATGAGAAAGACTTCTTACAACAAAACCCTGATGAAATAACTGAAAAAGTTTATTCAACAATACTAAATGCATATAAACGAAAAAAAGAAAATATCTCAAAACAAGTTTTCCCAGTTATAAAAGATGTATATGAAAAAAGATCAGAAACATTTGAGAATATTGTTGTACCTGTTTCAGATGGTTCCAAAATATTCCAAATTGTTACAAATCTAAAAAAATCGTATGAAACAAACGGCTCAGAAACAATTAAATCTTTTGAGAAAAATTTAATGTTACTTTCCATTGATGAAGCATGGAAAGAACATCTGCGTGAATTAGACGACTTAAAACAATCTGTTCAAAATGCTTCTTACGAACAAAAAGATCCTTTATTAATATATAAATTCGAATCTTTCGAGTTATTTAAAACAATGCTTGATACAATTAATAAAGATGTTACTTCTTCTTTAATGAAAAGTCATATTCCATTACGTCAATCCAGTGAGGTTGAAGAAGCAAACACTCGTAAACGACTTGACTTAAGCAAATTTAAAGAAAGCAGAACCGATGACACAAGCACAAGCACAAATAAAGAGAATAAAAAAATGCAACCTGTAAGATCTGAAAAAAAAATTGGAAGAAATGATCCTTGCCCTTGTGGTAGCGGAAAAAAATATAAAAACTGTCATGGCAAAATTCAATAATAAATTTAAGCTTAAAATAGCTTCATTTGTTCTTAAGAAAAAATTAAAAAAATCTGTCAGAACAAGACAGACTATTAATCTAAACAATGCCAAAACCATAGGTATTATTTATAATGATAATGAACAAAAATCAAATGAGATTATTGAAAAATTTGTTGAATTTCTATCTGAAAAAAATATTCAGGTTTATGTAGTTGAATTTATTAACAAGAAAATAAAAACAGATAATTACATTAAAAAGAACGGTTTTAATTATTTCTCATTAAACGATTTGAATTGTTTTTACAAGCCAAAATCCGTTGTTGTTGACGAATTTATTAATAATGATTTTGATATACTAATTGATTTAAGTTTAAATGATAAATGCTTTCCCGTTAAATATATTAATGCCTTATCAAAAGCAAAATTTAAAGTTGGTAAATTTTATGAAACACCAAACTATTTCGATTTTATGATAAATATTGACGGGAATAATAATTTAAAATTTTTTATTGAACAAATAAAAAATTATCTCACTATGATAAATAATAAATGAAATTAAAAAAGTTATATAACATGCAATAAATTACTCTAAATATATAATAATTAAATTTATATAACTTTTTAACTTGAAACTTGAAAAGCCGCTAAGCGGTTAACTTTACAAAAAAACTGAAAGCTATGAATCTGTACGTCAA
>JAGLDO010000090.1 GCA_023145555.1 Bacteroidales bacterium | reverse complement strand
TTATTGCCAAAGATAAATTTCAACGAGATGTTTTTCTTGCCGATTCTGCTTATTCGTTGCAGATGGCTCAAGAAAAATTTCCTGAGATAAAATTTTATTTCACTTCAGAGTTTTAGAAATTATTTAGCAACACTTAAACAGAAATAACAATAGCGGTTATATTATCTTTACCTCCATTTTTGTTTGCGGCCTTTATTAAATTAGAAGAAATTTTATTTAGTGATTTATTATTATTGAGTATTTTGGTTATTTCTTTTTCATTTATCATGTCTGTAAGTCCATCACTACATATTAGAAATATATCGCCTTTATTATAGTTGCACTCATATTGTTGAATTTCAACTTCTTGATTGACACCCATCGCCATAGTCAAAATATTATTCCTTGGATGATGTTGAATATCATCTTTTGTTATTTGACCTGTTTTATACAATTGCCAAACTTCAGATTGGTCTTCAGTAATTTGTTGTAAGTTTTTGTTATGTAAGATATATACTCTACTATCGCCAACAGAATATATGTAAGCCTTTTTATGAATGAATAATAAAGAGGCAATAGTAGTCCCCATACCTTTGTAATTTTCATATTCTTGAGTTAGATTATAAATTTTTGTGTTAACCAATTCAATAATTTCCTTTAATTTTTTTGTTAAGTCAATACTCGTATCTTCAACAGAATAGTAGTCTCTAAATATCCAATTGGCAGTTAGTTCGCTAGCTACTTCCCCGGCATTGGCTCCTCCAATGCCATCACATAGTATGAATAGTTTTCCTTTGTTTTTTACATCTGGGGTTTTAATATTATATTTCTTATTAGTTTCAGGCAAAACAAAAGTATCTTCGTTGTGGTCATATTTTTTACCAATATCAGTTCTGGCAGAATATTTCATAGTATATTGAAATTGATGAAATTTAAATCATTATTTACTTTTTTGTATGTGTCTTACGGAATTATGAAAATACTAAAAATAATATTTAAAGAATTTTAAGATCCGAAACTTGACATTAACAGTTCTATAAATCGTCTATTATCTCCCAATTAACCGGTATGTTTTTATGTTTTTTTAAAATAAGACGGTTATTAATTTTACGCGACAAATCGGAAAAATAATAAAATTTATTTATTATATTAATATGATATGTTTCTTCCAATTCATCAGGTTGTTTTTCAATAACTCCATCGGTCATATTAATATCAATATTCGTATCATCTGAAAAAAGTATATAATAATGTTTGCGCAGTTCGTCTAATGCTTGCATATTACTGATCTTTTCACATTCTTTTTGGTTCAAAATGGCAGTTAAACGAAAGATAAATGTATTTTTTATTTGTATTACTGTAAATGTAAAAGAACCTGCAATGTTAAATTCAAAAACATTATTTAACGGCACATTTTTTATTTTATGATTGTCGCGATTTATATAAGTTCCGTTTTTGCTGTTGAAATCAATAAAGGTGTTTTTTTGAATATCTAATTCACAATGCTGACTACTTACCCATGGGCAAGGGATAATAATATCATTACAGGAATTTTTGCCGATATTAATTGTATTGTCATAAATAAAATGATAAAATATGTCATTCATAGTTTCGTGCAAAATAATATTCCCTTTTAAACCCAGATTGTCAGCAACAATACCTTTCATCGAAAACCAGTCAATAAATGACATTCCACAAGACGTGCAGTTTTTTGCATTAATATTATTTTTTTCTTTGCACTTAGGGCAATAAAAAATATTTTTTTTAGGTAATTGATATAGATATTCACCACAAAAAGCACAGTAAAGAGCATCATAAGGTGCCGGTTTACCACAATCAGGACAATAAACAGGATTTTCAAAAGGTTCTTGTTTTCCGTTTTTTAAAATAACAGTTTTGTGAGGTGCTTCTGTTCCACAATAGGAACAAAAATTTGCAAGGGGAAGAATAGCTTCACCACATTGATCGCATAATATACTCATTTTATTTCTCCCGACATTTTTTGACATGTATTTAATATCGAATCGGACAACTTGCTGTAAGCATCCCAACCTGCACCTGAAGCAGAAGAACCATACCCTTCAGAATTTTTAAGTTGCTGTGATGCAACTAAATTTCCTTGGGGCAGTTTATAAACAAAAACAGTACCGGTACATTGTCCTACATACATATTTTTATAACCGCCAAAAGTTGAGCAATCATGTGTTTTAATATAAACATAAAATAAATAATCAGCATGAATTTGGTTTATACGCTGAATATCATCACTATTTACAACATCAGTAGAAATAGAAACAGGTTCAATAGCCAAACCCTGATTTAACAGGTTTGATTGTATATTATTTTTTAAATCTTCGGGCGACAAATTATTTCCGTTATTATTGAAGCAAACAGACAAAGCAACAGTACGCGTTTTATTAATTAATATGTCTATATGAGGAATTAATAAATTCGGAAAATCAGACAAACCCTTTATTCTACTTGTATCAACGGTAATTCTAATATTTGAGTTTTTGTCGGCAGGGTCAATGTATGTTACATTTATTTTTGTTTGTCCGTAGGTGCTTGTTGTAATTCCTCCAAGAATATTACCTTGTCCGGCTATAAAGTCAGCTTTTAGAGGCAGTTTTGTTACAGGATGCATTTTTTGTATTTCGTCCTGATATTTTGCATTAATCATAACGGGTTTACTCAATCGACCTCTTGAATCATAATGAATTTTCCCGGAAATATCATTTAGATATAATCCGCTAAAAAAATAGGTTATTTTACCTGTAAGATAAGCTGACACATCTTGTAAATTATTATTTTCGCCAAGATTATCCTGTAAAGGAAGCTTATTAAAAAAAACACTCAGTTTCTTTTTAGCATCTAACCAATCATTAACTGCCGATAAATAATTGTTTTCAGCAAATTTCTTATCACCAATATTAATCATTGTTTTAATCATTGTTTTTTTTGCTTCCATGTCTTTTTTAACCATCTCATTATAGATGCTTTTGTTAATATAAACAGCTGTTGTAATGTATCCGGAATCGGGATAATCAATAAACGGTTCACTTTCATTTATATCAGAGAGAACAATATCAGTGTAAGTCTCTATTTTTTGAGAAAAGTTTTTTTTAATCTCCTCTGAGTAAGTTTTACCGTGTTCTTGTGAATTGCTTGTTACCACTAATTGAACAGTTGAGTGTACAACACTTTTAATTTTTGAAGCAATCTCAGCTTTAGCGAGTTTTTTTGCTGTAATAATTGCTTTCCCAATATCATTTTCAATAGAAGTTGTTCCAACACCATAATAAATATCTTTGTTTGTTCTTAATGCATCGAGATAACGTTTTGCTTTTAAATATTTTACAGTATGTTGTATTTTTTGATTATTTAAATTGTTTTTCTGAGCTTTCGTTGATGAAAGAAAATTAAAAATAATCATTAATAGAATTATTCGTTTGATACAAATCTTAATCTGTAACTTTCTCATTTTTAACCTCCACTATATATTTATAATCATTTAATTTTATCAGTTCATCTTGTTTTAGAATAAATCCTGCTTTTTTTGTTGAAAACAAAGCAATATTATCATTATAATAAAATGAGAAATTGTCAGGTTTGATACATAATTTCTCATTTCTAAAGCCTGTTTGAATATAAGAAACAATAATAATATAATCAATAGTCATTCCTGAGAGCAATACCCCTCCTAATTTTCCGTCTTTAGTAATAAATATTGAAATTTTCAGGTCAATTATTTTTGCAAGTGTCAATACATCCCCATTTTTCAAAGACTGACGGCTAATTTTTTTACCATTAACATAAGTTCCTCCCGTGCTATTCAAATTTTCTACAAATAATTGTTTGTTATCAATAAAAACAGATGCATGTTTACGGCTAATTCGTTTATCATTAAATATTATGTCAGGATGAATATTTTCATCTTCACGTCCGAGTGTAAAATTGTTACCACAGTAAATATTAATGTTTTTCCCTTTATATTGAGGATATAATACGAATTGCGTTTTCCTCTCTGCCTGTATAATATCTCTCTGTAAAGATAGTGCTTGTGGCATATCTTTAAAAGATTGTAAAATGTCTTTCAGTTTTTTACGTACATTAATAATCTCACCCTTTATTAAATTTTGCTGAATTTGTGCATAGTCTTGTTCGGCCTTTTCTTTTTTTTGTTTAATTTTGTTATTTATATCTTCTAACTGAATATTATTATCAGTGTCAATCTCAATTTGCTCAAATATGTTTTCAGCTTCAGCAATCTTGCCTGCAAGCAATAATTTCTTCAGCTTTTTTATTTGGGTATGAAATTCTTCATTTTTATTAACTTGTTCTTCGTTTGAAACCAGAACAAGATAAGATTCTTTTAATTGTGGATAATATGGCAAAAGTGGTGCCAGTCGTTCTTTTTCCCCAGGACTTAAAAAGGTCTGCATCGGATTATTTTCAGCCATATTTATACGCATTTTGAGTTTTTGAGCCTCAACAAAAGCAATCTGTGCTCTTTTAGGATCATTATTTGTAAAATCTAAAAGTCGCTCTTTAAAAGAAATAATATCTGTATCATCAGGAAACACTTTTAAATATTTCTCAGCCAATTGCATAGCAGTTACAAAATGCCCTTTATCTGCGAGTTGTTCACATTTTTGAATTTCTATTAAAAGATATTCTGCATATTTTTTTTGTTTGAGTTTATTATAATAAAAAAGCATTATAAGTATTGCAATATATACCAGAAGCAAAAAAATAAAGCCTTTTAAAAAGTACATGCTTAAATCTGCACGTTTTTTTAAAGCAGATAAATGTTTTTCTTGTAACTTCTGTGTTTTTTGCCACATTTTTAATGTGTCGGGATGAACAAAATTCACTTCAATTTTAAAAACAAGACTTTGCTTTAATTCATCATTTACTTTAACAATAAGTTTTTGATTATCACCATTATTCTCAGATAATTTTATCAATTGAGCTTGAGCTGAATATTTAGTGTTGCGAGCAATTCTTGATTGCACCATTGCAGTGAGAGGTATTATATCCGGGATAAATACTCCCCATAAATTTATAGTTTTCTCATGACGCTGTTTCATAGCTGACTTTTCCTGTTCACTTACTATCAATTCCCATCTTGTATAACTTGCCAATGCCAAATTAATATCTTCTTTTAATGAAGGATAAAAATCTGATTTTCCTTGTACAGAATTAACAGGAATAATGTACTTTCTACATTTATTCCGTTTTGCTTTTGCCTGTATAGAATCAGGTAAAGTATGCATCACTGCATTTTGGTATGTATGGTGTTTTGGTATTGGGGGGATATTTTTGTTTGCATAATGGTATGTTAACGGAAAAATTGCAGATAGAATAATTGATAGAACAAAACCAAAAATTATATATAATTTTAATTTCATGTGTTTATATTTTTTTTAAAGATACAAATTTTAAAAAAAATACAATATAAATTTAAGAATTTTTGTTTGAATACATTTTTTCTCCTAATAATTTTTTCAGACGTTTTTATGTCCGCCAGCCGGCGGACGATGAAAAGTCGAAAAAAAATACTTAAAAACGTCTGGAAGACTTTTCAAGGTGTTTTATTTCATTTTTCACCTGTTTGATTTTAATTTTTTACCCCTTTGCCTTCGGCATCTCCCCTGAAACAGTGGAGACAGCCCCGATTATTCTTTATTGCTTAATTTTTAAGTTTGCAGCTCGCTACTCCCTCCCTTTTTAAGGGAGGGTTGGGGAGGGTAAAACAAATCAACGTGCACAGGACTTTTCAGCAAGCCGTTGCACGGATTTGTTAATAAATATTTTCTATTCCTAAAACATTTCTAAACGGTGCAAAAGTTGTAGCTTTGAGTTTATCCGTTCCACGGCATTGGTAAAAAAATCGGCTGTTCGGGATTTGTAATCCCGAACTAACAAGATGTATATTAATACTTTCGGATTATAAATCCGAAAGAGCAGAGGTCTAAAAATACTTAAAAACGTCTGCAGGACTTTTCAACGTGTTTTTATTAAAGAAAATTATTTAATGAAAATTTAAAACTTAAATCAACTGAATATTTAATACATTTATATAAAATGATATTTTTGCGATTTTTTAAAATATTTATCTGTCCGATTTTCGATTGCTCTACTAAGCGGACAGATTTTTCAACTGTTTGTCCTAATTTTCATCAGGAACGGGAATAATAATCTGTTTATGAACGGACATCCATCCTTTTCGTAAGCTGGAGGCAAGGCGGAAGCCCAAATTATTGTTACTATTATCAGGGTTCCAGTTGTTGCGATTTGCCACTCGACAGTTGCTCGCATTGTTGTTCCAACTGCCGCCGCGGTTCACGCGGTTAGAGCCTGTGATTATTATCCCTTTTTAATAAAATAAGTTTTCTCGTAATCCCTTTGTTTCAGCATAATTTGTGTATGCTAACAATGGTAGTATATGTTTTTGATATTCATTTTGTGTCCATTCGTTATTTTTTAATTTGTTTTCGTATTGTTTGGTTTTTGTTATAAATCGTTTTTTACTCCTTGCAGATAGCCTTATTTTATCTTTAAATATGCGATAACCTAAAAATGTTATACCGTGGGTATTAATATTCAAATCATAAGTTTTTAACTTTAATGCTAATTTTTCCGATAAGAACATAGTTGTTACTTTGCCGGCTTTTAACAAATGATCTTTGCTATTGCTCCATAAAACCATATCATCCATATACCTGACATAAGCCGGTATTTTTAATTCTTGCTTTATAAATCTGTCGGCAAATGACAAATAATAATTAGCAAAATATTGACTTGTAAGGTTACCAATTGGTAAACCTTTATTTTGTTCCGTTTCATAACTTCCGATTATTTGTTTAAAAATTTGCAAAAGTTGATGGTCTTTAAACTTTTGTTGAAGCAATATAAATAAAATATTGTGGTCAATACTGCCAAAATATTTACGAATATCAAGTTTTAAGAACCATTGATATTTATTTTGAAAATACTCTGCACGATGTAGTGCTGCATAAGTTCCTTTATTTATACGAGTTGCGTAACTATCAAATATTTGTTGTTGCTCAAAAACAGGATGACAAACATTCATAATTGCGTGGTGTAATACTCTTTCTGAAAACGAAGCAGCACAAATTTGTCTTTCTTTTGGGTCGTATATTGTAAAAAAATGATAATTTCCTACTCTAACATTAGCCGATAAAATTTGACTTTGTAACGACAATAAATTTTCATCCAAATTGTTACTATATTCAATTATTTCCTGC
Organism: Bacteroidales bacterium; assembly: GCA_023145555.1. GTDB lineage: Bacteria > Bacteroidota > Bacteroidia > Bacteroidales > B39-G9 > B39-G9. Next base: position 1,565 of record JAGLDO010000090.1, on the reverse strand, counting down.
TTTGCATCTTTACCTTTTCTTGCTTTGTAAAATGCAAGACGCAAATTATCAGAGTCCGCAATTTTATGTATCAGATTTCCTGCTCGTTTCATTTTTTTGATACATTTCTAAAATTAGTTTTCCGTATTTTTCAAGTTTTTTTATTCCTATGCCTTTTATTGTTTTTATTTTTTCGGATGTTATTTCCGGTAATTTTGCAATTGCCGAAAGTTCTGCATCCGTAAAAACAGCATAAGCCGGAACTGCATCATTTTTTGCAATTTCTTTTCGGTATTCTCTTAATTTTGAGAATATTTTAAATGTGTTCTGGTCTAAAATTTCCCTGTAATCAATTTTTTCTTTTTTGCCTGAAAAGATATTTATGTTTTCTCCTTGTATATATTTAATACTGAAACACCAATAAGCCCCGTTTTCGGCTGGCACAAACTCCTGCTGTACTCCAATAACCTTATGCGACCGCAAAAATTTATTCATTTCTTCATTTGCTAATTCGCTATCTAATGCAGGAATAGTAAATAATTTTATTTGCATTATATTTCATTTTTTTATTTACATAAACCCGTGGCATGATTTTAAGTCGTACTACCGATTTATGAAAAAAAAATTCGACCGCCAAAGGCGGTATTATTAAAAAATTTATTCCCATTTTGTACGCTTGGGCTTCGTCCCTCGCCCTGCTTAACAAAATCAAAATAAATTTTGCTTACACTTACGAAAAGGAAGGAATGAACCGTTACAAACCGGAGGCAAGGCGGAAGCCCAAATTAATGCTACTATAATCAGGGTACCAGTAGTAGCGATAAGCCACCCGACAGCAGCTCGCATAGTCGTACCAACCGCCGCCGCGGTACACGCGGGAAGAGCCTGATGACGGTCCCTGCGGATTATATTGCGAACTGTTGCTATAATAATTTTTACCATACCAATCGCTACACCATTCCCAAACATTTCCGCTCATATCGTAAATACCCAATTCGTTTGCTTGTTTTGTGCCTACATTATGAGTTTTGTTACCGGAATTACTATCATACCATGCAACATCACTAATATTATTACTGCCACTATATTTATAAGCATTGCTTTTGTTTCCCCCGCGTGCAGCATATTCCCATTCGGCTTCGGTGGGCAGTCGGTAATTTTCGCCGGTTTTGGCATTAAATTTTTGTAAAAAATTTTGTACATCGTTCCACGAAACTTTTTCAACAGGCAAATTATTGCCTTTAAAACGTGAGGGATTATTCCCCATAATTTCTTTCCATTGCTTTTGTGTAACTTCGTATTTGCCAATATAAAAATCGGAAATTGTTACAGTGTGTATTGGTTTTTCATCGTCATATTTATTGCTTCCCATTTGAAATGTTCCGCCTTTAACAAAAACCATTTTTATTTTAAATCTTTGTTGTTCCTGCCTTTGCTGTTTTGTAAGTTTTTCTGTTTCTTCTTTATCTTTTTGTTGCTGTTCAAGTCTTTGTTGTTCAATCCTTTGCTGTTCCAATTTACGTTGTTCTTCTTGCCTTTGCTGTTCTGCAAGTTTTTCTGTTTCTTTATCTTTTTGTTCTTGCTCA
>JAGLDO010000009.1 GCA_023145555.1 Bacteroidales bacterium | reverse complement strand
TGTCAGCTTTATATTGACATAATTCGTTATCCCTTATTAAATATAAAGGATTGTAGGCTCCGGAAAATTGTAGTACATGCTTTTCTGTATCAATAATATACAGTGCAATATCCATTCCGTCACGAGTTTCATACTTGTCATCTGTTTGGTGTAATGTTTCTTTTAAATTTTGGCTTAAGATGTTAAGAATTTCATTTGCCTCAACATTAGAGTTAAGATGATTTATTTCATTAAGGAAAGTAGTGCCAAGAATACTCATAAAAGCTCCCGGTACTCCATGACCGGTACAATCTGCTGCTGCTACAATTATTTTGTTATTGTTTTGTCTAACCCAATAAAAATCACCACTTACTATGTCTTTTGGCTTAAATAAAATAAAATAATCATTTAAAATATTATTAAGGTAATGTTTCGGAGGCAACAGTGCATTTTGTATTTTTTGGGCATAGTTAATGCTGTCTGTAATATTTTTATTTTTTTGTTTAATTATATTAAAAGTTTTTTCTAAATTTTTATTTTTATCTTCAATCAAGTCTCTTTGTGAGAGTATTTCTTCTTGTTGTTGATTAAGCTCTTCGTTTTTTTCTAAAATTTCATTTTTCTGATAAGTTAATAATTTATTAGAACGTTTTTTTATAAGAAAACGATTGTAAGTTAAAAAAGCAAATAGGAGAATAAATATTGAACCCAGAATTAATCCGTCTTTTATGTATTTTTGTTTTTTTATTTCTGCTTCCTGTAAAGCTTTATCTTTTGATAGTAATTCAATTTCTGCTTGTTTTTTTTGAGTTTCATATTTTGTTTGCATTTCTGCAATTTGTTTGTGAGATTCTTCGTTTAGTAAAGAGTCTTTTAAACTTGTTAGTTTTTTGTAGTAGACTAAAGATTTTTCATAATCGCCTTTTGCTTCATATAATTCTGAAAAATTTCGGTAGCTGTCAATAATTGTTGTTTTTAAATTCAATTCTTTCGACAACTTCAAACTTTGGTTAAAACATTCAAGAGCCTTGTTAAACTTGCCTTTTTTTAAAAAAATTTGACCAACATTATTTAATGAATAAATAATTCCTTCATTACTTCCAATTTCTTTTTGTATTTTCAGAGATTTCTTATTATAGATTAATGCTTTTTCATACTGTTTTAGTCCAAAATAGCATAATCCGATATTATCTGAAATAATTGCAACACCATTTTTGATGTTAAATTTTTCGTATATTTTTAATGACTTTTTATAAAATTTTAAAGCTAATTTATACTTTTTTTGTTCTGTATAAACACTCCCAATATTGTTGCTTTTGGCGGCAATGTTTAAAACATTACCCAGGTTTTCTTCAATTGCCAAACTTTTCCTAAAAAATTCTATTGCTTTATCATTATTTTCAAGATAATAGTAAATTGCTCCAATATTACTATATGATTGAGATATTCCTACAATATCCGCTATCTCCTCATATATTTCTAATGATTTAAATGTGTGTTCAAGCGCCTTTTGATATTCTCCTAATTGCTTGTAAATTAGAGCAATGTTGTGATAAGAATTGGCAATCCCTTTAGAATCTTTTAGTTTTGTGAAGGCTTTTAATGTTTTTTCAAAGATTTCAAGAGATTTCTTATAATCGCCTTTTTTGTAACATATTGTTCCAATTCCATTTAATGCGGCTGAAATGACATCTTGGTCACCAATTTTTTTACCAATATCAAGTGCTGTATTAAAATTGGTTTTCGCTTCATCATAACTGCCAAAATCTTTATAAATATTTCCAATCGCATTATATGTATTGGCAATTCCCGGTTCATTTTCAAGCTCCTTTTCAATAGCCATAGCTTTAAGAAATTGTTCAATTGTGGATTCTAGTTTCCCTTCTGATTTGAAAGTTACCCCTAAATTTCTAAGAGCTTCTATTTCTCGTTCTTTATTGTTGAATTTTTGTGAAATCTTTATAGCCTGTTGTGCATAATAGAAACTTTTTTTAAACGAATTTTTACGGAATTCAGTAGATAATTGAATAAAAACATCAAACTGTTCCTCTTCTTTAATATTTTCTAATTGTTTCTTTAAGCTGTCAATTTTTGAGATATTACCATAGATGAAAGTATTATTTAAAAAAAAGATAAAAATTAATATAATATTATGGTAATGTTTCATGTATTTATGTTTTTAACAAGATAAAAAATAAAATGAAAATACAAAAGTAATTCCCCTCAACACAAAGTTTGTCGAAGCGTAATTAGGTATTTTATCTATATTTTGACTCCAACAATAAGAATATCATCAATTTGTTCAACTTCGCCACGCCATTTTTCAATTATGTTGTTTAAAACAGTTTTTTGCTGATTCATTGGCATCCCATTAACACGAACTAGTAATTCTTGAAAACGTTTTGTTTTAAATTTTTCTT
>JAGLDO010000089.1 GCA_023145555.1 Bacteroidales bacterium | reverse complement strand
CTTTTTTTTCTTTCTTAAGAAATTCATTTATTATAATAGCAATAGAATAAGGTTCTTCACCATAAGAACAACCGGCACTCCAAATTCTAAGATTGTCGTTTGTTTGAATTTTTGTTGTAATAATTTTAGGGATAATTAGCTTGCTAAGATATTCGAAAGAAAGAGTGTCTCGAAAGAAACGACTAACATTAATTGTTAAAACATCAATTAAATTATCTGTTTCATCAGGGTTGGATTTTAGATATTCAAAATACTCATCTAAGTTTTTATTGTTTGTAGCATTAAGTCTTTTTTGAATTCTACGTAAAAGCATTGACAACTGATATCCTGTAAAATCATATGCTCTTTGATTTTTTATGAAATTAAGAATATCTCTGATGTCACTTTCCATAAATTTAAGATTTATAAATATTCATAAATAAATTATTTGTAAATATGAGGAAGTGCATGGTAAATTATTACAGTTATTATATTTAATTTAACCTCAATTTTTAAATGTTTTTTTATAAATAAAAATTTATGTTTATTCTATAAGTTTAATCTGTTAAGAATTGACTTTTTAATTTATCAATTTTTTATAACCGCTTAGCGGATTTATAACAAATTGACGTATTGATTCATAGCTTTCAGTCTTTTTATAAAGTTAACCGCTTAGCGGCTTTTTTATTTAATTTAATCTCAATTTCCAATAATAAAAGCAATTATAATACCTGTTACCATGCCGACAGCAGAGCCTTTTAAAGCGTTGTTTATGCGTTTTCGTTTTGCTCTTTCTTTATATCCTAGTAAATAAAAATTGTTGTTGGCATAATTAGGATATTTGCTTTTTATTTTTTTTCCGGAAGCTTTTGTAGAACCAATAATTGTAGTTGCAGCTCCCGGAATTAGTGGTGCGTAAAACATTTTGTCAAGTGGCAGAATAGCAGAAGTACCTCCTGCAACAAAACCTAAAATAGTAAATAAAGGTGCTTTATAATTTTTGTGAGCATCAAATTCTCCTTTAACATAATCTTGCATTTGAGGGATTGTGAAATAGTTTCCAGATAATGTGTCTCTTTTGTAAAAAATGTTTTCTTTTCCTCTTTTGTCGGCTACAGAAAATATATCATCAACATCAATTTGTTTATCTTTACCTTTAGCATTTTGATATACTAAATTATGCGTGTCTTCGTATTTATTTATGTTGTAATCGTTAATTAAAAATTTTTTACCGTTTAACAGCCAAACAGTATTTTGTGCAGAAGAAACACTAATTATGAAAAATATTGATAATAAAGATATTAGATATTTCATTGGTGTTAATTTTTTTTGTAAAATATTAAATAAGTATTATAAAAAAAGAGTAAAATCCCACATAAGAAATCTAAAATAAAATGATTAAGTCGATTAATTAAACACTAATTTATATGGAATAAATAGAACTTTAAAATTAGTGAAAAATCTATAAAGAAAAAATTAATATTGAATTTTTGTTTTCTAACATAATTATATTTTTGATTATTATATTAAAAATGAATAATCTTGCTAAAAATTTTGTATTTCTTATATTTCAGTTTGCAATTTTTTTTAGTAAACAATAACAATTGTTAATATAGAAGTATTAAATACTTTAGCTGTTATTTGAAAAACACTAAAATAAATAATTATCATCAATAAAAATATATACTTAAATGACAACAGAAAAATTCTCTCATCGTCATAATGGACCAAGAGTTCAGGAAATTGACGAAATGTTAAAAAAGATAGGTGTTGCATCAGTTGATGAGCTAATTGATCAAACAATACCAGAATCAATTCGTTTAGATAAACCCATGAATTTACATGAGGGAATAAGCGAGTATGAATATCTTAAAATGATTAAGAAGATAGGTTCAAAAAATAAGCTATTTAAGACTTATATCGGTTTAGGATATTACGATACAATTACACCTTCTGTAATATTACGTAATGTGTTTGAAAATCCGAGTTGGTATACTTCATACACGCCTTATCAAGCAGAGATATCGCAGGGTAGGTTAGAAGCATTGTTAAATTTTCAAACTGCCATTATGGAACTTACAGGAATGGAAATTGCTAACTCATCGTTATTAGATGAAGGAACATCGGCTGGCGAAGCAGTTCTTATGATGTATCGTAAAAGAGCTCGCTCTTTTGTGAAAAATAACGGAAATAAACTTTTTATAGATAAAAATATTTTTCCGCAAACATTGGATGTTTTAAAAACACGAACTAGTCCTTTCGATATTGAATTAGTTATTGGTGATTTTAAAGAATTTGAAGCAGACGATAAGGTTTTTGGTGCTGTTGTTCAATATCCGGCTGCCAATGGTGAAATATCTGATTATGAAGATTTTGTAGCAAAAGTACATGAAAATGGCGGCTTAGTTACAGTTGCAGCTGATATATTAAGTTTGGTAATGTTAACTCCACCTGCTGAATGGGGTGCTGATATTGTAGTTGGTAATACTCAACGCCTTGGACTTCCAATGTTTTATGGCGGACCTCATGCTGGATATTTTGCTACACGACAAAAATATGTTAGAAACATGCCGGGACGTATTATTGGAATTTCTATTGATTCTAATGGAGATCAAGCATTGCGAATGGCTCTTCAAACACGTGAACAACATATTAAGAGAGAAAAAGCTACATCAAACATTTGTACTTCGCAGGCTTTAATGGCAACAATGGCTGGTTTGTATGTTTCTTATCATGGAAAAGATGGGATGAAACGTATTGCTAATAAAATTCATTCATCTGCAGGTACATTAAATAATGAGTTGTCGAAATTAGATTATAAACAAGAAATTGAAAATTATTTTGATACAATTCAGATTAAATTACCCGAAAATATAATTTTAAAAGATATTGAGAAATTAGCTCTTGAGAGAGAGATTAATTTTAATTATATTGATGATAAAACAATTGGTATTAGTGTTGATGAGACAACAAATGTTAATGATATTAATTTAATTATTGAAGTTTTTGCTCTTGCAAAAAATAAATCTGCAAATAAAATTAATGAAATAAGTAATGATATTTATTTCGATAATAAATTTGTAAGACAATCAACATTTCTTGAAGAAAAGGTTTTTAATACATTTCATTCAGAAACAGATATGATGAGATATATTAAGAAATTAGAGCGTAAAGATTTATCATTAACTCATTCAATGACACCTTTAGGATCATGTACGATGAAATTAAATTCTGCAAATTCAATGTTGGCTTTAAGTTGGGCTGAGTTTGGAGGAATTCATCCTTTCGTTCCTGAAAATCAAGCATTGGGATATAAAGAATTAGTTGAAGATTTAGGCAAAGATTTATGTGTAATTACAGGTTTTTCAGGCGTATCATTTCAACCCAATTCAGGTGCAGCAGGTGAGTATGCAGGTTTAATGGTAATACGACAATATCATTTAGATCATGGAGATTTTCATCGTAATATTGTTTTAATTCCATCATCAGCTCATGGTACAAATCCTGCAAGTGCTCATATGTTAGGTGCAGATATTGTTATTGTTGATTGTGATGAAAAAGGCAATATCAATTTAGACGATTTTAAAAATAAGGCTGAGAAGTACAAAGATAATTTAAATGCTTTTATTGTAACATATCCGTCAACGCATGGTGTTTTTGAAAGTGCAATAAAAGAGATGGTTGACATTACACATAAAAATGGTGGTTTAGTATATATGGACGGTGCAAATATGAACGGACAAATAGGATTAACCAGTCCGGGCTTTATTGGTGCTGATGTATGTCATTTGAATTTACATAAAACTTTTGCTAGCCCTCACGGAGGAGGTGGTCCCGGTGTTGGTCCAATCTGTGTAAACGAAAAATTAGTTGATTATTTACCTACTCATCCAATTGTGAAGACTGGAGGAAAAAAAGGAGTTACTGCTGTTTCATCGGCTCAATTCGGAAGTGCAGGATTATTGCCAATACCTCATGCTTATATTAAAATGTTAGGTGCTGATGGATTAACAGAAGCAACAAAAACAGCAATTTTAAATACTAATTATATTGCTTCATGTCTGAAAGATGCATATGGAGTTCTTTATACAGGAGAAAGTGGCTGGTGTGCTCATGAAATGATTTTAGATTGCAGAACTTTCAAGCATGAATATGGAATTGAAACAGGTGATATTGCCCGTCGTTTAATGGATTATGGTTTTCATGCTCCAACATTATCATTCCCTGTTCACGAGACTCTTATGGTTGAACCAACTGAAAGCGAATCAAAAAAAGAAATTGACCGTTTTATTGAAACAATGTTAGCTATTCGTGAAGAAATTGAAGACATTAAAAGAGGTAAGGCTGATGCTGAAGATAATGTTTTAGTAAATGCGCCTCACTCTGCTAAAGATATTGCTATTTTAGAATGGAATCATCCTTATAACAGACAAAAAGCTGCTTATCCGTTAGATTGGATTGTGTTTAATAAATTTTGGCCGGCTGTTAGTAAGGTTGACAATGGTTATGGCGATAGAAATTTAGTTTGTACAAGTGCTGAACTTGAAGAATATAAATAGTGCTTTCAAGAAAACTCCAATAACTGCGTTACGCTTGATAAAAAAATGCTCATTTACAACAGTAAACTCCGCTTTTTTTATCTTCGCAAGCCTTGTTTTTGGCGTTTTTTGCTAACCACTAACATTTTTTCAAA
>JAGLDO010000088.1 GCA_023145555.1 Bacteroidales bacterium | reverse complement strand
TTTTATAGATTTTTTTTTCTCTATTACAATTTTAATTATAATAATGGCATCATCATCAATAAATATAAAAAATAAAAAAGCGACTTTTGAATATGAGTTGATAGACAAATTTACTGCCGGTATACAACTTACAGGCACTGAAATAAAATCTATCAGAGCGGGAAGAGCCAGCCTTGTTGATTCGTATTGTTCGTTTTATGATAATGAACTTTGGGTTAGATCGTTGCATATTTCCGAATATACTTTTGGCAGTTATAATAACCATGAGCCAAAGCGGGAAAGAAAATTATTGCTTAACAGAAAGGAGCTTAAAAAACTCAATAAAAAAATAAAAGAAAGAGGATTTTCAATAATTCCAATAAGGTTATTTATTGATAATAGAGGTTATGCAAAATTAGAAATTGCTCTTGCAAGAGGTAAAAATACATACGATAAACGCCAGAGTTTAAAGCAGAAAGATTTAAAAAGAGAAATTGACAGAATAAAACGGCGTTAAAGTAATTTAGTGTGCATCTATAAAGTCAGATTCAAACAATTTTAGATTTTAGATTTAATCCCGATGTTCCAAAGATTTTTTATTGACTATTGCTTATTGACTATCAATGACCACCAATGACAATTAATGACTATTTATGTTAAAATCATAACTGAGTTAAACAGTTAATTACTGCTCAAAGAAGAAGTCTTGTAACTCGTAAATATCTTCAACTGTTAGTTTACTGCTAAAATCAAACAAACTATCAATAGCTTTTTGTAATTCATCAACAGAGATATAGTTATCTTGATTTAAGTCAAGTTTTTTAAACTTAGCAGGTATTTGCTTATATTTTTTTGACGATTTGCTTGATTTTTTTTTATAATGACGAACTTCAGCACGATTAATGGCATCAGGGTCATATAGCAAAGCAATTAAATGCGAATCAATAATTCTAATACCATTTAATCCCACAGCAATGGAGTTTGCAAGAGTGTTTGGTTGTTTGTCAAGATAATTAGGTACACCGTCATTATCATCATCTAAAGCACAGCCGTTGAAACCAACTTTTGTTTGTGACACAGTATTAGGACATTCATCATTAAAGTCATCAACCCCATCTTGATCTCCATCTTTTTTGTCTGTAACTGTAAATTTAAGGTTTTTGAATTTTTCAACTGCAACAATTTCATCTGCCGGTGAGAATAGGTCAACTCTTAATGATGCGTATGAATATAAGAAAGCATCATTTTTAAATAAACCCGAACCTTTTTTTACATTATCAATAAAATCTGTAAAAGAATAATGATATGTGTTTCCTAAGCGCAAAGTAACTCTGTCTGAGACTGTAAGGTTAGCACCAATATCAATAGGAATGCCAAAGCTCATTAAAGAATATTTTCCATATCCATATAAGTCAAGGTCTCTTAAATCTGTTTCGTATTTGTAATCTCTTGAGGTTAGTTTACCTTCATTGTCTCTTATTGTGCTGTTTGGAAGGTATTGATAAGAACTTCCATCTTGATTAGAAATATCTCCCTTTGGGTTAAATTGAATTGCTTCTACACCTAAAGAAATGAACGGAGATATTGGTCGTTTTCTTTTTAGCAAGTGATTAAAATTATATGTAAGACTTGCACCACCAACAAAAACATCTGTTTCAAAGTTTATATTTTCTGAGGGTGTTAAAGAATTTTGATTTCCGTTAAGTTTACCAAATGTTGCAAAAAAATTAAAGTCAAGGCATTTACTAATATTCCTTGAAATAGTTGCATTGGTGGCAAATTTTCCGTTAAATGGTCTTAAAAATTTATTTTGAATATCGCCAACGAAAGTAAAAACTCCACGGCCTACAGCAATAACAGGTTTGAATGCAGAGTTGGGCAACTCTTCTTCCTCTTCTTCTAAAAGAAGGGTTTCGTATTCTTCATCAATCTCTTGAGCGAGAAGACTATAAAAAGAAAATGTTAGTAGAAATATTATAAATAGTTGCTTAAACTTCATTAGTCAAAAATAATTAAAACCTTGGCATTTTTTATAACCGACAAAATTATCTAAAATAATTATTGTTTGTCGATAAAATTATAAAATCGCCTTTTATTGATACCATTTTTGATTTGCTATCATTAGTGCTTCCTGAACTGTAATTCTTTGTCCATTATTGTATGCTGAGACAAAAGCATCGTTTATTGGAGTATTGTCCCAAATATATACTCTGTAATTTTTTGCTTCTTTATATTGAATAAATTCGCCAACAGTATATTTATGCCAACCTTGATGAATTTCTGTTTGAACATTATCTGTTATGTTAAATTTTTTAAAATAGTTTGATTTAACAAGTTTGTGTCCGGCAGCAATTTGAATCCTGTAAGTAACACCGAACTCGGGTGTTGGAATATTAGTGATTTTTGGTTCTTTTGTTACGGTTTGCTTAACAATTTTAGTTTTTTCTTGTTCTGTTTTAATCTCCTGCTTATTTTTTGGCTCAGTCTCAACAGGAGTTTTTTCTTCTTTGTTTTCTGCTAGAAGTTCTGTTTGCTTTTGTTCAGTAGTTTGCTGAACAACTTCTTCTGTTTTTGTTTCTTGTGTTTCAGTTTGCTGAGGTGTTTTTTCGGCAATTAACTTTTCAGAGTCGAATTTAGATACGTCAATATTCCTTTCAGCAATATCAATAACTTTAGTTCTTTCATTTTCAGCATATGAAAATGTTCCTGCAATTAAAAATGCTTGATCGGGAATTCCATTAATTGGAACAAGTTTGTATGAAACTGTGAATTGTGGACTGGATGGCATATTCATCCACATAAATTTTACAATATGATTTTTGAAAGTAAAAATAGAGTTCTTACTTTTAATGCTTATTGCATTATATCCTACGGGAACCTGTTCTTGAATTTTCCCGAATTTATCAATATTTCCTTTGTTAATTAAAAGATTAATAATTACTTCGTTGTTTTCGTTAAGGTAGGGTTTTTGTCTAATACAATCAATGTTTTTTAAACTTACATTCTGGTATTTATACGAGTTTTTTATTTTATAGTCAGAACTGGCTATATCACCTCCAATAACATTAATGGTAACGGGAGATAATTCGGCACTTGAAACAACATTGTTTGCTATATATGAAAATTTTCCTGTAAGATTAAATTCGCCTTTTACAGTTGTTCCCACCTGAACTGTATAAGATATTGTTATATCTTTTTCAAAAGGTATTTTCATCCATTGTAGTTTGACTTTTTGATTTTCAAAGAGAAATTCACCGTTTGCTGATTTTTTTTCTATTGCTTTAAAACCAACAGGTAAATCTTGTTGAAAACGAGCAAATCCATCAAGGTCACCTTTATGTATAGTAATTTCAACAGTAAACTCACTTCCGGCTTTAACTTCGTTTGGAATATTAGGTGTTAAAGTAACATCTCCATCACCAAAAAAAGTAAATGATGAAAATACTCCTAATAAGATTGAGATTATTAGTTTATACATAATTGTATTGTTTAATTAATTTAATTAAAAAGTTAAAATTAAATAAAATATATACAAAAACAAATAATTATTCCTAATACATAGGGATTTGTGATAGATTATTGATTTTTTTTATGTTATATTAGTTTTATTCCATTATTTTCTATTGAAATAAGCTTTTTTTTGTATAGAGCTCCAATGCTTTTTTTATATGTTTTTTTGCTAATTCCAAACATTTCGTAAATGGTTTCCGGTGAACTTTTATCTGTAACAGAAATAAATCCATCATGGTTTTCTAAAATTTCGAGAATTATATTTAATGAATCGTCTACTTTTTCGTAACCTTTTTTGTAAAGACTTAGGTCGATTTTTTCGTCTTCTCTTATTTTTTTTATATATCCTTTTATTTTTTGACCTTTTGTTAAAGTTTGAAATACTTCATTTTTGTAGATTACTCCCCAGTGAGTGTTGTTTATTATTGCTTTGTAGCCAATATTTGTCTGCTTACTAATAATTAGATTTACTTCCTGTCCTTCTTTATAATCTACAGGTTGTTTGTCTAGAAATTTGTCTAATTTTGATGATGCTGCAATACGTTCGCTCTTCTCATCTAAATAAATATAAACAAGATAGGATTGACCTTCTTCCATTTTTTGCTTTTGCTGATTAAAAGGCACTAATAAATCTTTAATTAAACCCCAGTCAAGAAAGGCTCCAAATTCATTAACAGCAACGACTTTTAAAAATGCAAAATCATCAACCATTGCATAAGGTTTTTCTGTAGTAGCAACAATTCTGTCTTCGGAATCTAAGTAAACAAAAGCTTCAATAAAATCGTCAATTTTATAGTTTTCGGGAAGATATTTTTTTGGCATTAATATTTCGCCATAATCATCTCCATCAAGATAAACACCAAAATCAACTTCTCTGAGTATCTGTAATTTATTTATTTTTCCTATTTCTGTCATGTCAAAAAAATTATTTTAAAGTATGCAAAGTTACTACTATTTATAGTTAAAACTACTACCACCTAAAAATTCTCTTATAATAGAAGTTGGAGGGATTTCTTCATCAGAAATTGGAGAGAGATAAGAGAAAAATTTTAAAAGACGGGAAGCTTCGTCATATTCAGTTTTGTCGGGCATAACTTCTTTCAACATTGGTTCTGCAAATTTTTTGAGCACTCCTAATTCATATACCAATGCAGTGTTAAACATCACATCAGCATTTTCCTGATAAGGAAATATGTTTCTATTTTCACCGTCTCTAACACTTTCCCAACGTTTTATTGTGTCTAATGCAGTGTAATGGCGATATCTGTAATCTCTTACAATTCGTCTTATTAAACGATTGTCTGTAGTTGGAATTCTGTTGTGTCCGTCTAGTGATATTGATGTTAATGCAGAAACATACACTTTAAAAGTGTTATCGTCATTAATTAAAGGAATTAGTTTTGGGTTTAACGCATGTATCCCTTCAGCAATAATTATATTTTCTTTATTGATTTTTAGTTTTGAGTCATCATAAAAACGTTTTCCTGTTTCAAATGAGAATTTTGGCA
>JAGLDO010000087.1 GCA_023145555.1 Bacteroidales bacterium | reverse complement strand
CGACCACGACCGCCTCCACTACCAAGTCCCCTACCACTTCCAGGGTTACCTGAATTTCTTGAATTCCTCATTTTATAATTTTTTTACAATTAATTTTAATAATAAAAAGTAGTCCTTAGAATAAAATTTAAGGGCTACTTATAAACTTTAGCTTTCTTTATCTTTATTCCCTATTTCAGAAAGCCTTTTTTCTAAAAATGACATCTGGTCTTTAATAGAATTAATCTCATTTTCAATCATTGTCTTTTCAGATACGTTTGGAATGTTTTCATCATAATTGTTTGCATTAGCGAAACCCTCACCTCGTCCGTAGCCAAAACCACGACCAAAGCCTCTTCCAAAACCGGGACCTCTTCTAAAACCAAAGCCTCTTCTAAGTCCTCGTGCAAAACCACCGAATCCTGAAGTGTATCCGGCTTGGTCATTACCGGCGCAATAACCCATTTGTCTTCCTGTCATTGGACCATTTCCTGCAGGTCCTGTTCTATCACCTCTTGGCATAATAACCTCCTTTTTTAATTAATATTAATTCAAAATTTATTATTCTTAAAATTTTCTTATATGTAATTCTATCTCCTTCCACCTCTATTTCTTACTCTTCTACGATTTCTATCGGCACAACAGATGCCATGACCAAATCCACCTGCGAGATTAATTAAATTTTTCGATTTACAATCCGGACACTCAGCAAGAGACTCGTTCATATTTATTTGGAACATATGTCCACAATCTAAACATTTAATAATATTTCGTCTAAAATGGATGTTCCCGCCTTCAATTGTCAGAACTTTACCTTGAACTATAAAATCAGCAATTTTTTTTCGTGCTTTTTCAATAAGTCTGGTAAATGTCGGACGCGATATTTCCATTTCTCTTGCTGCCTCTAATTGCGATAAGCCAAGATAATCAGACAAACGAAAAGCTTCATACTCATCAAGTGTAAGCAAAACCTGAATTAAAGTATTGCTTGGAACTCCAACAGGTTTAAACTCCGAAAATAATGGCGGATTAAGTACAATTCTATCTTTTTCCGGTCTGGCCATATATATTAGTTTAAAGTTTATAAAGTTAATGTGTGATTAAAAAAAAATTACAGTGATTTCAACATATTTTATAATTTTATCATAATCAACTCAATCACTAAGCATCTAAATTAAATACTAAAAATCTTTATATTAATATTATGGTACAAAGATAATGAACATATGTTCATTATCCAAATATTTTTTAAGTTTTTTACTCGTGCCGTAGATGGGATAAAATCAAAGCTAAATCTGTTGCACCATTTAGAGATCTTCCAAGGATACAAAATATTTATCAACAAAATCCGTGCAACGGCTTGTGGAAATCAAAAACACGTTGAAAAGTCCTGGACGTTTTTAAGTGTTTTTTTGACTTTTCATCGTTCCGGCAGGAACATAAAAACGTCTGAAAATATAATGAACCGATTTAAGTTATAAACTTATACAAGATAAGTAGTTCGGGATTGCAAATCCCGAACAGCTGAGAACCGATTAAATTACAAACTCAACCGGATAAATGTTCAAAGTTCAAGTTTATTTTAAAATAACTAAAAAAAATCTTACCTTTATTTGATAAAAAAAATTAGAAGAACAAAAACGTTTTTAAGTCCTACGAACGTTGAAAAGTTTTTAAATTAAAATTCACGCCATGAAAAAAATACTTGTTTCTTTTTTATTAATTTGCTTATCTGCAAACATATTATATAGTCAAGAACCGGAATGGATAGACTATAACTCGCGAAAACAAAAATTCCCTCAATCGTTTTATTTCTCAGGTTTTTCTTGGGAAAAAGTTAAAGGCGATAAAGTTCCTAATGAAGTTTTTGCTAAATTAAAAAATCAAGTAAAAACACAAATCAGTGAAGCCATGCAGGTTACTGTTGCAACAACAACAATACTCAACACTGCCGAGATTGATGATAAATTTAGTCAATCGTTTAAACAATCAAGCGTTTCGTTTTCAAATGTTAATTTAGTGGGTTTGAAGACTGAAACTTATTTTCAGAAGAGAAAAAAAACTGCCTACGTTTTGGCTTACGTCAAAAAATCAGAGCTAAGCAAACACTATAAACAAAATATTGTAAAAAAAATTTCACAAATTACATCCAACATTGAAAGTGCAAAAAAATATTTATCAGATAATGATAAACAAAAAGCATTGACAACTTTGTATAATTGCTCGCCAATTTTTAGAGATATTGAACAATCGCAAACATTTTTAGTTGCAATAAGCAAATTAAAAGCAGCTCAAGTTGATTTTGAAAAAACCAATAAGCTAAAACTGGAAGTTAATTCAGAAATATCGAAAATAGAAACAGATAAGAACGTATCACTTACCGATTTATGTTATCTTATAGCAAGTGGTTTTAAAATGCAAACTAATGAAATTAATCAAACTATCAGGTTGGTTCCTTTTACTTATCAGGATACAAAAATGGGAAGTGAATTTTCGCGTCGATTATACAAGATGCTTGAGCAGAAACTTATACAAATCTCAGCTTATAATATAAGTACAAAAGCTAATTTGCCAAATAACGATAATCAAAATAAAAACCTTCTGATAACCGGTACTTATTGGGAAAATGAAGATAACTTAAAAATTATTACAATTTTAAAAGATGTTGTCACAGGAAAAACTATTGGAAGTGTTGAAAAAAAATTACCAATTTCGTGCTTAGAAAAAAATTCCATTTCGTTTATGCCCGAAAATTTTGAAAATGCATATGCTAAAATGAAAGCTTTTAGCAAAAATGAAGTAATAAACGGAGGTCTGCTTATTGATGTATGGACAAATAAAGGAAATGAAAATCTTATTTATACAGAAGCAGAAAGAATGAAGCTTTTTGTTCGTGCAAATAAAGAATGTTATCTCCGTTTTATATATCATATGGCAGATGGTTCAAAGGTACTCTTGCTTGACAGCTATTACATTGGAACAGATAAAATAAATAAAGTAATTGAATTACCTTACGAATTTGAGTGTGCTGCTCCGTTTGGTGTTGAAACGCTACAGCTTAACGCACAGACAAAAGAATTTGCTAAATTAAATACTAAAAAACAATATGGTTATGATTTCATTAGTGATGATATGGAAAAAATTATTCAAAATGTTAGAGGATTTAAACGAGTAGATGACAAATTGTTAAATGCCGAGAAAAGGATTATAATTACGACTATGAAGAAATAGAAATTAAGAAAATTAAATATAAAAAGAATCTAAAAACCAAAAATGAAACATTTATTCACTTTAATAATAATTATATTATTTTTTAAGAGTAATGCACAGGATATTAATAGCAGATGGCAAAAAAATATTAATGAGGGTAAAAAAAATTATGCTATTGAGAATTATAAAAAAGCATTAGAATTTTTTAAAGCAGCATCCCAAATAATACCTACCGACACTACTGCCTTTGTTTATATTATGGATTGCGGATATAAAGCAGTTAATTCAGAAATCGTATATAAATCATTTGAAAATCTTCAGTTTTTGAATTATGAAACTCACGGTATTTACGAAATACTTATTGCAACAGCAAGAGATGTTGATAAAGACTACCAAAAATCTTTAAACTACGTTGAAATTGCCAAAAAGAAGTATGTAAACAATAAAAATATACTGTTTGAAGAAATAAACACATATTATAAATATCGTGATTATGAAACCACGAAAGATGAAATTAATACTTTTCTTAAATTGTTTCCCAATTATTATAAAGCACACAAACTACTTATATATATTGAAAAAGAGATAGAAAAAAACTTTGAAAATTCATTGAGCAGCGTTATACAGGCAGAAATAATTTTCCCTGACAGCTTAGAATTACAAAAACAAGAGGCAGATATATATTTACGAACAGGTGATTTTGGCAAAGCTCAATTAACAATCGAAAAATCAATTAGCCAAAATCCGACAGATCCGACATTGTATTACAATTTAGCATTATTATTTAATGAAAAACAAGATTATGAGCAATCTGTAGAGATTTGTAAAAAAGCAATTGAACTGGACACTAATTATCTTGATGCCATTTATAATGTCGGTACATTTTATTTACAATACGGACTAACTTATAATGTTGCTTTAAGCGATATGTCGTTAGCACAATACAAATCGCAAGGAGCTGAATTTGAACGCAATGCAATTGAATATCTAAAAAAGGCAAAACCATATTTTGAAAAAGCAATTAAACTAAATCCTGATGAACTTGATGCTTTTGAAAATTTAAATACCATAAATGTTTTATTAGGCAACTTAAAAAATACTGTAGCCTATTTAAACAATAATAAACAAGTGTTGAAAAATATTGCTAACCCTAAGCTCTTAATTAACAATTTAAATTTTCAATACGCAAACGAAAAAACAAAGCAATTAGAAAAAGGAGAAACAGGGCACATTAATTTCGAGCTGGAAAATATTGGATCCTGTGATGCAAGAAACCTCGAAATTATTATTATGGAGCCTTTAGCTATTCCTTGTTTGGAATATAACAAAATAGTAAAAATAGATTCTGTATCGGTCGGGAATAATATTAAAATCTCTATTCCTGTTACACATCTTGAAAATACTGTTAATAAAGAAGGGATAAAAACTATTGAAGATGCAAAAAACAAATTACGACTGCTGGTAAAAAATTCAAACGGTCAAAGCGCAGATATGGTTGAATTTACACTAAATCTATCAAACAATAGATTTGCAGGTTTAAAAAATAATTTATATTCTGATACTGAAGATATTGATTATTTCCATCCTAAACCAATACCTAAAAATTTTCTGTTGATAATGGCGGTTGATGATTATGAATATTGGACAAGACTAAATAATCCTGTTAAAGATGCATTAGCTGTAAAAAATATTTTGTTGTCAAACTATAATTTTGACGATGACAATTTGTTCGAAATATATAATAGCGATGTAACACAAAACAATATTAGAAATGAACTGATAAAAATAAAAAACGAGATTAAACCATCCGATAATTTAATTATATACTATGCAGGACATGGATACTACGACAAAGAATTTGATGATGGTTCGTGGATACCTGTTGATGCACAAGTTGATTTTGAAACTGATTATCTTTCAAATTTAAGACTTGTTAAATATTTAAAAAAGATTACTGCTCGTCATATATTTTTGATTGCTGATGCTTGTTTCTCAGGTTCTTTGTTCGAGAATACAAAAAACATTTCGTTTCAACCTAATAACGACACTATTCCTTCTCGTTGGGGATTGTCTTCGGGCAATATGGAATTTGTTGCTGATGGTGCAAAAGACTGTCATAGTCCGTTTGCAGAAAATTTCATAAACTGCCTAAATGAAAATACCAGAAAAGATTTACCTGTATCTGAACTAATTTCCTATATAAAATTTAAAGTAAAAAATGTTACTTCACAAACACCGGTTGGAAGACCATTAAAAATGGAAGCAAATAAAGGTGGTGAATTTATTTTTTATAAAAAATGAAAATGGTGTTTCAATTATATGTAATGAATTAAGTATTAAAAAATGAAAAAAATATTATCTATTCTTATGGTCAATATTATGACAATATGCACCATAAGTGCTGAAACTGATTTTTATATTGTAAAATTAAACGGTAAAATCACAAATAACGATAATTCAAAAGAATTGATTCAAGGAGATATAATTAATTCCTCAGCCACATATAAAGTATCAGATAAGAAAGTTTCTGCTGTTTTAGTAAGTGAAGAAGGTAAATTTTTCATGTTAAAGATACCTGACCAATTATCATACAACGAAAACCATGAAATAATTTTTCCCTGCGATAAATGTGTTTTTCCAATAACTGATTTAGATGCCGGATCAAAACGAGGTTTTAAAAAAGTGGAAATAAAAAAAGACATTAATGATTTGAAAAAATATTTTTGTGAAAATAAATTTACTGTTTTGGGAGATACTTTGTCAGTTAAACTTGATAAAAATGTTTATCCTCTTAACAATGATAAATTTATTGTTTTTTATTATCAGATTAACAATGTTCAAGTATCAAAAAAAGTTGGATTTGAAAATCATTATCTAAAAATTGAAAAAGCAAAACTTTTCTCAAGCAATGGACAAACTCAGGATGGAAATATTTTAAAAAATATTTTTGTTTACCAATATGAACGCTCAACAGAAAAAGCTGAGTTATTGACAAAAATTAACTTTGAATTTCTATCAACTACAAATTTAAAAAAAGAGTTTAATGTGATTTTAAAGGCTGTTAACAAACAAAATTTTGCACCAACAGACAAAAAGAAACTTTTAACCGATTATTTCACAGATGTTTACGGGATGTGTTGCGAAAATAAATTTTCTGATTTCATAAACAATATCACAATAAAATAACCGAAAAAATAATATAGTAACAGATTAATTAAAAATTTGAATAAATCTTCTCCCCCTGCTCATTCGTTAATAAATAAAAGAAAGTAGAATTGTTGTTATTTTTTTGGTCATTTATATCTTCTGAAAAACCATTTATACCAACTACATTAATTTCTTTACTATTTAATTTTAAAGCACGTAAGCCAAAGTAAGAGGGTTTTGAATTATAAATATTAACTTTTTTAATTTCACCTAATTTATTAATAAAACAAGAAAAAATGTTTAAAGGTGTTTTATCTGATTTTTGTTTAATTTCAATAATTTCATTACTCTCTTTATTCTCTAATTTAGAAAAATTCCCAAATACAGTATAATTCTCATTGGTTTTTATTATATCGAAAATATTTCCTTTCAACTTAAATGTTTGTTTCCACAACGAGTAGCATGAAGAATCACAATACTCAACAACCAAATCTTCATAATTATTATTTAATTTTTTTAAGGAATTTCCCTTATAAGCAAATATTATTTTTTTATTAATATCGTCATATAAAAAATATCTCGGCACATAATGATTTGCTAATTTACTATTGGTTATTTCTTTTCCAAACTCATCAATTTTTATTAAATGATTCTCTACATAATTGATTGAATCATTCTTACTAATTGAGCATATAGTACAAAAAACCTCATCGTCAAAATTATGAAGTAATATACTATAACTGTTTAATTTCCCAAGAGTGTCAGAATTGTATTTATATTTTTTTAACCAGACAATTTTATTCATTAAATTTGTTTTGGCAATATAAGCAATTGTTGATTTATCCTTATTTTTATAATATCCGGCAAGATATTCTCCACTTTTAGTTTTAATTATATTTGTTGTATAATATTGTTCAACAGGTCGATCTTTATCAAAAGCAGTTATAAAAGCAGGGATTTGCTGTTTATGATAAGTAATGAAATTAAAGTTACTCTTATACTTTTTTTCTTCTTTTAAAATATAAAATTTATAATTATCAAATGAGTTTTGTAAAATTTTATCATTATTTATTATTTCTTCATCTGCATATTCTTTAAACGACTTAATTCCTTTATATTCATTATTGATAAAATTTTTATATTTTGAGACATTCAACGGCGATATGCAATTGTTTAGCATTAAATTATATTGTTCAGCTTTTTGCTTATCACCTAACAATTCACGATAAAATCCGGCTCGTTTTAAAACCGGAACCGGAACAGTATCGTGAATATCATTAAAAATATTTTGTTTATTAATTAAAAAATTTATTTTTGCCTCTTTATATTTTAACAAAGAAGTCATTACAGATTTATGATCATATTTCCCAATTTTATATATCAAATTATTTTCAACTTTTGGCTTTTCAAAAGAAACCCCAAAAGTTCTATTTTTGCTTACAACATTACATAATGTAGTTAATTCTTTATCCTTTTCGGCTATCTCATTTCTTATTTCAACAATATCGCCTGATATTATTTTCATTACTTGATTAACCCATTTACTGTAATCCCACAAATTAAAATTTTTATCAAAAAAATCAGAATATGTTAAACCATCGAGCCTGTACGTAACAATTGGTTGAATAGAATACTGCTGATTATAATTTTTAATAGGATATTTCTTTATTCCTTCACGATATTTATTAAGGTAATAAATTGTTGAATCGTAAGATGTTTTAATGCTCTGAATATTATCTATAAATTGCTTATCTGTTGTTAAATAAACATTTTTAATTTTGTTATGTTTATTATTTATTTCCTTAAAATTCGCTATACAATAATTGTATTTATCAATGCCGGCATTAAAATATTTATTTATTGGATAAACATTCTTTTTAAAATCTACAATATCATTAATTATTGAGTCAATATTATTAATAATATTTTCAGCAGTAACTCTTTTCTGACCTTCAGGCAACTTAATATTATTATAATATTCACAATGTGAACGAGCTTCTTTACTATCTGTATATTTTTTTGCAAGTTCCAAATACAATTTTGTATGATACACAAAATAACATACATCAGAAAACTCGGTTAATGGATCATACTGTTTAGAAAACCTAAAAGCAATATTTCCTAATTGATAATATGCATTTGCACAAAAAGGGTCTTGTTTCTGATATTGAATCAATAAGCTAAACGATTGCTTGTCAGATGTTTGAGAAATAGATTTAAAAACATTTTTATATTTTAAATCCTTTTGACTATATGCTGAAATGTTAGTAAATAAAATTAAGCAAAAAAGTGTAAATAATTTATTACGCATAATATATAATTCTAATTGTTCTTTACGTCTACAATTTTTAATTCAACTCTACGATTTTTAGCACGGTTCTCTTCACTATCATTTGGTAGCAGAGGCATTGATTCACCATAACCTTTTGCAACAAGTCGCTCATTTACAATTGCTTTATCAATAAGATAATTAACAACAGATTGTGCTCTTTTTTCAGACAGCTTTTTGTTATAAATTTTTGACCCTACATCATCGGTATGAGCTTGAATTTCAATTTTTATTTCAGTATTATTTTTTAAAAATTTCACTACACGTTCAATCTCATTATTTGAGCTTAAATTAAGGTCGGCAGAGTTAGTTTCAAAAGTTATATTATTTAATTTAATTTTTGTTTTAGCAGTTAAAGGTTTCAACCTAACATCAAGCTTTTTTGTTTTCTTTTCAGAATTCATGTCAACCTTCTTGTTATAAAAAGAAAAGCCTTTGGGTCCGTTTACATTTATCTCATATTTATCACCCTCCCTTAATTCAACAACATATTTCCCATCTTTATTTTTTGAGACTTTTTTAACTATTATCTCGTTTTTATCTAAGTTTGTTATTACAATCTCAGCATCAAGTCCTGCGTTTGTGCTATCATTTAAAATATTAATTTCAACAAATATTTTAATAGGATTCAATTCAATATCTCTTTCAAATTCAGAATATTGAACAATGTTAGAAAAATCAAGATTAATATAATTAGTATTATAATTTTTTGATTGAACTGTTATAGAATATTTTTCCCCAATACTAAAATCAATATTATATCGCCCCTTGTCGGGATTAATAATTTTTGATTTTATGATTGTAGAATCTTCATCAGTTATTACAATTTTACAATCTAATGGTTCAAATATTTCTGCATCAAACACATTTAATATTAAATTTACATTTGAATATAATTTTATGTCTTTTGTTATCTCTTCATTATACTGTTCATCTTTTGAATTAACGGAGAATGAGTAATATGAGAATCCTTTTTTAATCACCTCAACTTTATAGTTGTAACCCTCAGTCAAATACAAAACATATTTCCCATTTTTACTATCATTTTTTTTATTAATAATAATATCAGATGTATTTACATTTGTAACAATAATATCGGCAGTTACAGGATTATTTTTTAGATTAATGATTTTCCCAACAACTTTAATCTGCTTAAATGGGATAAAATTATCAGGCACTTTTGCTTTATAAATAGCATTACTAATAATATTTCCTTTCTTTTCGGTTCCAATAGTGTAATAAATAAATTTACCGGAACTTATAAGAGTAGGTGCATATTCTTGGTTTATTGTATTAATAAAATTAATATTTTGAGGTTCACCAAATAATCCTTTAGCTAAAATTCTTGAATAATATAAGTCAAAATCTTCCTTTTCATCTCCTCTTATCGAAGCAAAAATTAATGATCTGTCATCAAAATTAATTTTAGGAGATGTTTCACATCCATGATTTATTATTTTAGGCAAAGCATCAGGCGAAGACCATTTACCGTTCCTTTTTCCCGACACATATATTGTTCCACAGTTATCAATATCTGCATCTTCATTTTTCTGAGAAAAATATAAATATTTATTATTTATTGAAACAGAAGGAGATGTTTCGTCTTTTGCAGAATTAATTGGTTGTCCAATATTTACAGGAGTCGACCATTTATCATTCTCAAGCACAGAGTAATATATGTCCATACCACCCAAACTATTTGAAAAATTAGCACTAAAATATAGGCGCTTACCATCGTAACTTAAAAAAGGATCTTTTATTTTTGCAAGCTCAGAAAAATTATTAATCTCTTCAATATCTTTTGGTGTTCCCCATTTCCCACTATCATTTTTACATACTTCATAAATCCTAAAATTTCCTTTCTGATTAGAGGTGAAATACATTGTATTTCCATCTATACTTATTGTTGGTGAGCAGCTTTCAATTCCGGGCAGTACATCAATTCGGGTTTGTCCATAAATTTTATTAATAAAAACAGCTATTGTTAGGATTAAAATTATTTTTTTTAACATTTCTTAAATTATTTGAATTCACTTCTAAAAACTCACTTTATATAATCACATAAAAATAAGAATCTAACATTTTGTTAAATTTACAAAATAAATTTAACACTCAAGAAATAATTTAACTTCAAAACTATTTTTTAAAACAAACTAAGCTGAGAATCTTCCTCTTTTGTTTTTTTCTTGAATTGTATTATTGAAAAATCAATTAATTCTTTCTCAATATTATTGATGAATGGGCTTCTTGGCAAAACATATTCTCTGCCTTTAATAAATCGTCTTCTTGCATTTGACAAAAACAAATGTTTTTTAGCTCTTGTCATACCAACATAAAGCAGTCGTTTTTCTTCATCTATGTCGGCTTTTTGATTTTCAAAAAGAGAATAGGGTATTAATCCGTCTTCACACCCTATAATAAAAACAGACTCAAATTCAAGTCCTTTTGCTGCATGCAAAGTCATTATTGTAACATTTTCAATATCAGGATTATACGTGTCGGTACTTACCCCGAGAGCAACAAATCTTAAAAATTTTTCAAAATCATTATCATAATCAGAACTCAAATCAATTAGACGTTTTATTTCTTTTTTAAAATCATTTTTATTGTCTTGAAAAAAATTATTAACAATTATCTCAATTGCTTTTTTTACGAGTTTATATTTTATCAAAACCTTAACGTCATTAAGATTTGATAAAGAAATCTTATTTTCTGCTATTATCTTATCTCTCAAAAAAATATTGTCTTCATTATAGCAAAAACTCATAATATCAATAATTGATTTTATAGGTTCTATCTTAAAAAAAGGTTTCTCGCCAACAAGTTGATATGGTATGCTATGATTTTTAAAAGCTTGCTGAATTTCGACCATTTCGCTTTTCAACCTGCAAAGCACAACAAAATCGGAAAGAGTTTGTTCATTATCATCATCACCTGTTGTAATCCCACTATCCATAGAGAAAAAACGCAAACCGCCAATCATTGCCTCAATTGTGCGAGCAACAAATTCAGCTTCGCTTTTATCCGTTTGATGTTCATTAATTTTAATTTTCACACCTTTATCAATTCCTTGGAGAAATGAACTAACTGTGTCTTCACTTTTTATAACATCTTTAGATGCTTTAATAATATTATTTGAACAACGATAACTCTTGTTAAGCTCAAATATTTTTGCTTGCGCGAAATCATCGGTAAATTTTTTTATATATTTCACATCAGAACCACGAAAGCTGTATATAGCCTGATTTGGATCACCAATTACACATAAATTCGGATTATCATTGTTAATAATCTTTTTAATCATATGATACTGGGCAAAATTAATATCTTGATATTCATCAATCATAATAAATTGAAATTTTGCCTTATAAAAATCATTCACATCAGTAAACTCATTAAACAATAAATATGGATAATAGTTTAAATCGTCGAGGTCAAAAATATTTAATTTCTTTAATGTGTTTTGATAATTTTCAAATATTTCACGCAATAGATTATCTTCAATATCATCTGCTACTTTTAACAATTGCTTAACATCGGTAATTGCTTTTGAAATTTTTTTAACTTGATTTGCTCCGCATTTTAGTTCATTTTTTAAAATTAAATTTTTGTCTTCCTCATCAATTATTGAAAAATTCTTTTGTCTATCTGTATATTGATGAAATTTTTTAAGTACAGACAATCCAAATTCGTGAAAAGTTGAAATGTTTAATTTATTAATATCAATTTTATTAATCAGAAGTTCTTTTAATCTGGTTAACATCTCCCCCGCAGCTTTATTTGTAAATGTTACTGCAAGAATATTATCGGGCGCAATCGATTTATTTATAATGAGGTTTGCAATTCTGCTTGTTAGCACTCTTGTTTTTCCTGTGCCGGGTCCTGCAATAATTAATGCAGCACCATTAAAATGCTCAACCGGCAAAAGTTGTTCTTTATTTAAAACATCAATAAAATTCTCAATATTTATTGTTGGTGAATTATTATCTTCCTCAACAGCATTTTGACTATTATCAGATGTTTCTTTCAGCAGTTTATATTCTTTTAAGTCAAAATTCAACAATTTTATTTTACTAATATGATTTTCAGAACTTGAGCCATCATTAAACAAACTACTTGAACCAATATTTTGTATTTCGCTTTTGCCAAAAACTTTAATTGTACCATATTCCCCATCAAAACCTTCATTAACAATCACCTCATTATTTCGCATCCGTTTTATAGCAATTGCTAATTGCTCTCCTGTTGCTTTTTTAATTTCTTCAATCGAAAGATTAAGCAGAATATCTAACTCGTTACCTGCTTTATTAATTATTGAATTGTATGTTTTTGTAACCTGTTTAGAATTTGGACCAACTCCGGCAATTTCAGAAATAATTTCTTTTAAAGGTATAATCGAATAAAAAGGCAGCTTATTTGGTCTCTCATTAATATCAACCCTGTCTGATAGTTGAACAATTCTGTTTGTAACACCCACGGTTACTTTTTTGCCACAAACCGAACAAATATTATTATGTCTGAGTGTTTCAACAGGATTCCAGCAAACATTACATTTACGATGACCATCATAATGATATTTCCCTTCTTGAGGATACATATCTATTGTTCCGAGAAAAGTTTTTGGATTACCTGTTTTTATTGCATCAATAATATGATTGTAAGAAAGTTCGGTGTTTAACAAATTTGCATTTCTTCCCAGCTTTTCAGGCGAATGAGCATCTGAATTTGAAATAAGTGTATATTTATCGAGAAAACTACACATCCAGTTCATAGGCGGATTGGTTGACAAGCCTGTCTCTACAGCATAAATATGCTTGGACAAATCGCCGAAACATTCAACAATAGTATCGAAACCCGATTTTGAGCCAAGAGCAGAAAACCATGGTGTCCAAATATGAGCAGGGACAAAAAAACAATCGTCTGAGATATTTAAAACCAAATCAAGCAAATCGCGGGAATCTAATCCAAGAATTGGTCTTCCGTCAGAAGTAATATTAAAATTAAGATTCTGTAAATTGCTTTGTATTTTTTCAACTGTATCAAAGTCAGGAGCAAAAACAAGATTGTGAACCTTACGCACCTTGCCTGTTTTTTTATAAATGTTACTAATTTCCGATGTTAAAAGAAATCGGACTTTTGCATTTCGTTTCTCCTGATTAATTAATTGATCGTTTATCTTAAATTCATCTTTAAGTTTAAACAAACCTTGCTCTGCCGGCTCAAGTTTTTCTTTCAACTCTAGTAGCCATTCGGGATGAGTAAAATCGCCTGTACCAATAACATTTATTCCTTTTATTCTTGCCCAATAGTCGAGATATTCGGGAATAAGTTTCTTGCTTGTTGCTCGTGAATAATGCGAATGGATATGAAAATCACCAATAAATTTCATTGAA
>JAGLDO010000086.1 GCA_023145555.1 Bacteroidales bacterium | reverse complement strand
GTATAGTTATATATTTCCTGTGATTTTACAGTGCTAATAAATGTTATTAATAAAATAGAAAAAATTAATTTATACATGTTGCTTTTATTTGAGTTTTATCAAACGAAATATTTAACTCATTAATTCCTTTAGAGTTAATATTAATATCGGTTTTTAAAGTTTTTTTCGTTTTATTAAATATTTTAAGTTTGGTTTTAGCTTCTAATTTTATTTTTGAAGGTGAAAAATCATCATCAATAGAAATATAATTCATTGAAAAATGAGCATTGAGAAAAATTTTAAATGGTGCAATAAAATCTTGTAAAAACATTCTTTTTTTATTAAAGATTATATTTGGAGGAATACGATCGTTTACGGAAAGTCCTTCATAAAAGCCAAGTTCAACCTTATAAAGGGATAAGAAAAAATAATATAAGAATGATTTTTTATCGCCCTCAAAATAAGTAAAATAATGCAATAGACCATCATTTTTTAAATAAGCAAATGAGCCGGATTTTTTGCAATGTATATAAGTATTATTGTAGATGTCAGTTTCAACATCCCAAGATATAGTCTCCTTTTTTGTTTTACCCTCTTTTGTTATAGAAACAACATCAAATTTTATAGTTTGTCCGGGTATAAAATGCAAGGCATTTTTTAATAAACTATTTGTTTGAATATTACTAATAGTTTGATTTTTTCCGGGTTTGCTAAAAGATTTCAGTTTGTAACCGGAATTGTTTTTTTGCATGTAATGTGCAATTGAATAATCAATGGTATGAGAACCAACAAAAGGTGTTGCTTGAAACTGAAGGTGTAGATGTGGATAAGGCGACCGTCCGGAATTACCACATAAAGCAAGAGCTTGTCCTTTTTTTACAAGTTCTCCTTTTTTTACTTTAAACGAAGCTTTTTTAAGATGACTTAACTGAGAATATAAATATTCAGTGTGCTTAATAATAATGCTATTCCCCCAATTATTTATAGTGTTGATATCTCCTATTAAATTATCTTCAACTCCGTCAATAATTTCAACTATTGTACCATCAGCAGGTGCAACAACAGGTTTTCCATAACAATAATAATCATTACAAATATCACCTTCAGATTGGTATTGATTACCATTTTCATCATTAATAATTAAATCCCAAGCATGACGCCATTCATTTTTATGAGTATATTCTCCATTGTGTCCTTGAGAAATTGTCCAATCGCCTAATACGGGCAGATAAACAGGAAAATAAAAATTGTCGGCAAATCGATATAAATTATTCTTATATGAATAAAGATTTTTTTCAGGAGAATTGAATTGAATTAATGGTTCAACCAGTTCCTTACCTTTTTGCATTCTTAATTTAAGAGTATATATAAATATAAGAGAAATTATATTAAAAGGTAAAGAGTAAATAGGTAATTGATAATTAATAAATATTTTGTTAAACCCAAAAGTAATAAGTACTGTAACAGGAAGTAGTAACACAACCCAAAAATAAGTTGACTTTGATGGAATAAGGAAAAAACCTCCAATAGCAATTGCTGTTAAAATGTAGTTAAAGCCTATAAATGTATAGCTTAATTCATTAAAATTAACTCCTATAAAATTATAAAATAAGTATGCTGTATAGAATCCCAAAAAAGATAATGTAAATGCTATTCTTGAACTTAGGAGCAATCCTATTGATATTAAAATTCCTGCAAGAATATTAAATTGAAAAATTATTGCAGCTAATGACAAGAAATATATTTTTAAAGATTGAAAAATTGGAATTGTCTCAATAAAATTATAAATATCTACAAGGTTTTGTCCACCAAGGGAAAATAAGTCGTTAAAGATGTAAATTCCACGTTGACTTAAGCCAAGTAATTCCAATTGACCAGCAGAGAGATTTATCATCCATGCTACTAATAAAAATGGAATACTTAAAAATGGTAACGAATATTTATATAAGAATCCTTCAAAAGCAATAGTGATAAATAATGTTAAAATTGACAAGAAAAAAATAATAATAAAAATATGGATTCCCGGCTGAAAAGTTATTCCGGCTGCCAAGCCTACTAATAATGAGTTAAACCCATATAAGCCTGTTTTTATGTTAAATTTACTGAAATTTATAAGTTTGGCTGAAATATTAGTAATAATAACCGCAAAAAGCCCACCAATTCCTGTCCAGAAATCAAAAAAACTTACAATCAATAATATAATTCCCAATATTTTATTCTTCGTGAAAAAAATTTGAGCGTAGCTATTAATTACTGATTTATAATAGTTTTGCAAGTTTGTTGATGAAATATTCATTAAAAAAAATTATTTTTTTAAATATTGAGGCGTAATTTCAAGGTTTTCAAAAACCGAATTAGTCTCATTTTTTCTAATTATATGAACTTTGCTTTCAGTATCAATTAATACTATTTTTGGTCGCAAAGTGATAAACTGCATCCATTGTGTCATATTATAAGCACCAATACGTTTGATAACAACATTATCGCCTTTTTGCAAAATAGGGAATTGAATTGCTTGACGAATAACATCAATGTTCATACATAATGGTCCATAAATAATAGTATCTTCTGTTTGGCTTGAGCACTGTTGAGCTGGAAATATCTCATGCTCATACCAAAATGAAGTAAACAGCATATTAACTCCAATATCAATAATTGTTGCACGACGACCACCGGCAAG
>JAGLDO010000085.1 GCA_023145555.1 Bacteroidales bacterium | reverse complement strand
GTTCCGGGTAAATAAGCTCCTTTCAGTGTGTTTTTCGAAGCAAAACCACCTCCTAAATCAATATATTTTATTTTATGATTATATTTATGATCCAGTTCAAGAGCAAGATCAATTAATTTTTTAGTAGCAACAGCATAAGGAGTTGCACTCATCATATATGTACCAATGTGAGAATGAAGTCCCACCAAATTTAATTTTTTACTAATCATAATACGATTAATGGCATTCCAAGCTTCACCGTTTTCATAGTTAAAACCAAAACGATCCCAATGCGGATAAACACCTGTATCCATATTAACCCTTATAGCTACTTTTGGCGTTTCTTTAATACTATCAGCTATTTCTAATAGCATATACAGTTCATCAAAATGGTCGATGTGTATTAAAGAACCCTTTTTTGTGGCTTTTATTAAATCTTCTTTACTTTTATCGGGTCCGTTAAAAATTATATGTTTCCCTTCTACTCCATTTCTTAAAGCTTTATCGTATTCAAAACCCGAAACAACTTCAGCCCACGATCCAAGCTTATGGAATATAGAACAAACAGCATCAAGATAATTTGTTTTATACGACCATGCAAATTGCACTTTTGGGTATCGACTGCTAAAAGCTCTTTTTTCTTTATTATAAGTTTCTGTAATAGTTTTTTCAGATAACACAAACAAAGGAGAACCATAATCTTTTATTAAATCTTTAACAGAAACACCTTCTATATAACTGATAGGATTTTTAGTAACATTCATCCCAAATTTATCGGGCATGCCTGCATTAATTTTGTTAATGATTGGTGGTTCGTATCTTAATTTTTCCATAACATTTTATTTTTTATAATTCACCTTTAATATTTAATTGTTCAAATTGAGAAATATCTCCAATTAGGTCATATGAATAACGTATAAACATAACTCCGGTTTTATATGTTTTATATGGCTCAACATCAATACCTATTGCTAAATTGACCAATGCTTCTGGCAAATTTTGTCCTGCACCGTTGGCAAGATATACCCATGCAGGAATTCTTGGATTAATTTCTATTATGAAATATTTATCATCATCAGTTTTAATCATTTCCAATTCCATTCCACCTCGCCACTTTGTCTTTTTAATTAAATCACGAGTTATTTCAAGCATTTTTTCATCACTTAATGTAATGCCTCCCCATGCTTTTCCCTTGTCTGTAATATATTGTTTTCGCATAGGTACAGCTCCAATAGTATTTCCTTTGCCATCTCCCAAAGCAACAACATTAACTTCTGTTCCTTTTATAAATTGTTGTATAATAACAGGAACGCCCCATTTTGAAGCTATTTTGTTAAAATAATATTGTAATTGCTCTAAGTTATAAACAATATAAGCATCATAAAATTTACCTTTTACCAAAACAGGGAAATCAAATTTATCTTTTATGTTTGATGGGTCTGGCATGCTTGTAACTGCCATACTTTCAGGAATGTTAATTTTGTATTTTTCTCCAAAAGAAGGCAAATTAGCTTTATGTCTTTCTTCAAATTGTTCAATGCTTGGCAGAAATGTTTTTATGCCCATTTGTGCAAGTTTTTTTTCATTCTTCATAAATGTAAAAAGCTCTGCATCAAAATTTGGGATTATGAAATCTAATTTCTCACGACTATGAATATATTCTATCCTTTTCATGAAAGCTTCAGCACCTGCTGATGGATAAGGAATTTGATATATTTTATCAGCAATATTGGACATGTATATCCCGGGTTCTAAATTCTCATAGGCTAATCCGATAATTCTGACATCAAAAGATTCTGCTTCTCGCAAACCTCTTATTACAGGAACTCCCGGACCAGGATTATCAGTATTATTTAATCCTGTTACAGCAATAGTATATTTCGGTTTAATCATAAATTTAAGATTGTTAAAAAGCGGATTATTTTTAGATTTTATTCGTTTTCAATAAGATTATTGTTTTTTAGCATTTGAATAAAATCGTAATAATTTTTTTCAAAAGTAATTGCATCAACATCATACTTTTTAAGTATTGTGTCTGCTATTTCTTCATATTTCTTTTTGTCTTTGAAAAATAAAAGTATTTCTATTCCAATAGGATTTAATGTGAAAGAATCTCCGGTTGAAGGATTAAAAATAAATCCGGTTTCGCTTATTGCAATATTTTTTTTGGGTATCATGTTTTTTAATTTATATATAGCATTTAAAATTATTGTTTTATACTTATTTATATTTAATCTGACACATTTATTATTAAAAACTTGCTAAAAATATTTGTAAAAAAATATTAAATCAATTTTTATTTAATATTATACGTTAATTATTTCAATTTTGTTGCTCTATAATTTTACATTTTTGACAGAACCTTCATTATACTACACAAATGAAAAGCTAAACCAACTCACACATAAAAATTTTAACTGTGCCACATAAAAAAATTAGAATCGTTTTTTTATTTAATCATTAAATCTTGAAAATTAGCTGTTGCAAGGAATTTTTTTTATGACTTTCAGAATTTAAAAATTAGTAAAGTCTTTTTTGATAAATATATAGTTGCAAGTTAGAGTTAATCGAAAATTTTAAAATCCATACCGCAAAGCGGTATAATAATTAATAGCCACAGGTATAACCGGTGGTAAGTTAATGATTGTAGCCAACAACTCTGAAGGAGTTGAATTAGAATAGTTTTAAGTAGTTTTTTATATTGAACCCCATTCAGGGTTCTTGTTTCATCGGTTACTGTATACACATGATTCTCATACGGTTATTATTATTTAATCCCTTTCGGGATATTGTTAAAAAATAAAAATTGATTAATTATTTGTTTTCATTGTTTTAAATGTTTTGAAATTTTAAATTTATAACTTTTCCAAAATTTCAATCTTTAAGTCCACTCCGAAAAGCCGCTAAGCTGTTAACTTTACAAAAAGACTGAAAGCTATGAAT
>JAGLDO010000084.1 GCA_023145555.1 Bacteroidales bacterium | reverse complement strand
TTTAGTTTTCGGAGTAGTCTAAAATTTTATTTAAAATATGTTAAAGAATATGTTTTTACAGCAAAATATATAATCTGTTATTAATCAAATAAATACATGAATAATTTGTTTTTTCATCAAAATAAAGAATATCAAAAAATATTTATAAATTTGCAACTTAAAATTCTATTTTATAAATAAAAATATATAGTGATGAAAAAATTAGCTGTTGTTGCATTAGGAGGAAATGCATTATTGAGAGGAAATCAAGTTGGAACAATTGAGGAACAAGAGCAAAACACTGCCGATACATTGAAGAATTTATTATATTTAATTAAGGATGGTTATGATATAATTATTGCACATGGTAACGGACCTCAGGTTGGAAATATTTTAATGAGAAATGATGCAGGAGAGCAAATGTATAACATTGCACAAATGCCATTAGATATTTGTGTTGCCGATTCTCAAGGTGGCATTGGTTATATGATTGAAAGAATGTTGCGTAATGTTCTTAAAGAAAATAACATTGACAAGGAAGTTGTAACAATTGTAACACAAGTTGTTGTTGATAAAGATGATCCTGCTTTTAATGACCCACAAAAAAGAGTTGGTAAAATTTACGACAAAGAACAAGCTGATAAATTAGCAAAAGAAAAAGGTTGGATTTTTAAAGAAGAAGTTAAAGAGAAAGGCGGCTGGCGAAGAGTAGTTCCTTCTCCTAAACCAATAAGTTTTATGAATGCTCAAATAGTTGAAGATCTTGCCCGTAAAGGAAATATTGTTATTACTGTTGGTGGTGGCGGTATTCCTGTTTATATTGACGAGAAAAAGAATATACGTCCTTCTGAGGCTGTTATCGACAAAGATTTAGCATCTGCAATGGTTGGTGCAAAAGTTAAAGCTGACGAATTTTATATTCTTACCGATGTTCCTTATGTTTACATCAATTATAAAAAAGAAAATGAGAAGAAATTAGACTTCTTAGATAAAAAAGATACAGAGAAATATCTCGAACAAGGAATGTTTGCCGAAGGCAGTATGGCTCCAAAAATTCGTGCTTGCTTAAAATTTATTGAAGACGGCGGTAGCAAATCTATCATTACCGAATCAACAAAACTTGAAGATAAATCGTACGGTACAAAAATTACTTTAAATTACGAAGATTAAACATCTTAAGAATTTTTTAATAACAATTAAATTATATTATCATGGCTTTTAATTTAAGAAACAGAAATTTAACAACTTTGTTAGATTATACCCCAAAAGAAATAAAATTTTTATTAGACCTTGCTGCTGATTTAAAAAAGGCAAAATATGCAGGAACTGAAACTCAAAATTTAAAAGGCAAAAATATTGCTTTAATATTTGAAAAAGCATCAACACGAACTCGTTGTGCTTTTGAGGTTGCAGCTTTAGATCAAGGTGCTCATGTTACTTATTTGGGACCTTCCGGTTCTCAAATTGGTTATAAAGAATCAATGAAAGATACTGCAAGAGTACTTGGTAGAATGTATGATGGTATTGAGTATCGTGGTTTTGGTCAAAAAATTGTTGAAGAATTAGCAGAAAATGCCGGTGTTCCTGTATGGAACGGTTTAACTACCGAATTTCATCCAACTCAGGTTTTAGCCGATTTATTAACTATGAAAGAGCATTCAGACAAACCTGTGAACCAAATATCTTTTTGCTTTTTAGGTGATGCTCAAAATAATATGGGTAACTCATTAATGGTGATTGCCGCTAAATTAGGTATGGATTTTAGAGCTGCTGCTCCTAAATCTTGTCAACCAAACGACGAATTAGTTAATAAATGTAAAGAAATTGCTAAAGAAACAGGTGCAAAAATCTTAATTACAGATGATGTTAAACAAGCTGTTAAAGGTTGTGATTTCCTTTATTCTGATGTTTGGGTTTCAATGGGTGAAGAAGATTCTGTTTGGGAAGAAAGAATTAAATTATTAAAACCCTACCAAGTTAATAAACAAGCAATGGATGCTACAGGCAATAAAAATGTAAAATTCTTGCATTGTCTTCCTGCATTTCATAACAGACAAACAGTCGTTGGCGAACAAATATATCAAAAATTCGGAATCGATAGTATGGAAGTAAGTGATGAAGTTTTTGAATCTGAAGTTTCTTTAGTTTTTGATGAAGCTGAAAATCGTTTACACACTATTAAAGCTATTATGGTTGCAACATTAGGACGATAATATTCTTTTTTATAATAAAAGTAAAAACCTTAATGCAATTTTGTATTGAGGTTTTTTTATGTCGTAAGAAAAAATAATTATGATTTTTCAAGAAATCTATTTAGGAAAATAAAAATTACTTCTTTTTGTTTTTATCAACAATAACAAAAATATCTTCGTTATCTTTTTTCATGAGGTATTGTTCGCGTGCAAATTTTTCTAAATTTTTTTCATCTGTTTTAAGCTCGTTCATTCGCTTTCCGTCTTGTTCTATTTTGTGTAAATAGTAATTTTTTTCTTTTTCTAATTGATTTATTTTGTGGATATTAGAAGCTCTGTCGATTAAATTATTTTGGTCGAAAATTAATAGCCAAATAAAGAATACAACAATAGATAAAAAGTATTTGTTTTTAAAAAGAGATAATATTTTATTATTAACCTTTAGCATTTTTTAATTTTTGTTATTATACAAAGTTACAAATTTTTTATAAGTTCTAAAAAAATCAACCTCCACTAATTAAATGAATAACATTAACATTATCGTTGTTGTTGATAAATGTAGTTTCATAAAATTCTTTTTTAACCAGTTTGTCGTTAATTTTCACAACAATCATTTTAAACGTAAAGTTTTTTATTTCAAGCAACTGCGAAACAGTCAGGGTTTTGTTGTCAAAATTTTCATTTCTATTATTTAAAGTAATTTTCATAATAAAATTTCGAGAGCTTGATTAGCAAGCATGTTTGCAACAATTCCAACACGTGGTGCAAGAGCCGGTTCATTATCAGACACTTCAGTTATTTGGTCACCACAAATATATAAATTACCTGTTTTTTCTGTTTTTAAAGTATTGTTGTTTCCCCAACCTGCCATTCCAACTCCAACAATTAGAATTTTATCAGGCATTTTTTCTAAAACTGTTTCAATAATCATTTGTTTCATCTCTGCCTTGTCGAAAGCTTCAATAATAACATCACAATTTTGGAATAGCTCAATAATATTTGTTGGGTTTAATTTTATATCAACAGCTTTAACTTTAACATTAGGATTAATATTTTCGATGTTCTTTTTTAAAGAAGATACTTTTTTTTCCCCTATTTGATCATAAAAATAATATTGACGATTTAGGTTACTTTCTTCAATCACATCAAAATCTGCAATAATCAAATTACCGACATTTACCCTTGCAAGCGATACCGCACAATTAGAACCCAATCCGCCGGCACCTGCAATGCCAATGGTTTTTGTTTTGAGTATATT
>JAGLDO010000083.1 GCA_023145555.1 Bacteroidales bacterium | reverse complement strand
CAATGACGTACTATTTGTTTTCGGAGTGGACTCAAAGTTGAAAGTTGAAGAAAAAAGATTTTTTATCTCAATATATTAATTATAATTTTAGATGCTATGGATAAATTTAACGAAACAATTAATTTCCTTAAAAAACAAGGAATTGAAAATCCTGAAATAGGTATTGTTCTTGGAACGGGATTGGGCAAACTTGTGGATAATATTGAGATAATAAAAACTATTGATTATAAGGAAATTCCGCATTTCCCGATTTCAACTGTTGAGTCGCATGCAGGAAAACTTATTTATGGTTTAATAAAAGGCAAAAAAGTTCTTGCAATGCAAGGGCGTTTTCATTATTACGAAGGTTATTCATTACAAGAAGTTACTTATCCGATAAGAATTATGAAGTTGCTTAAAATTAAGTATTTACTTCTTTCTAATGCTGCCGGTGCTACTAACTTAGATTTCAAGAAAGGCTCGTTAATGTTACTTGACGATCATATAAACTTCTTGCCTGATAATCCGTTAAGAGGCAAGCACTCTGATGATTTTGGACCTCGTTTCCCTGATATGAGCCGACCTTATTCAAAATTATTAAACGATAAAATTATTAATATTGCTCAAAGAGAAAATATTGTTTTGCATGAAGGTATTTATGCAGTAATGCCCGGACCAAATCTTGAAACGCGTGCAGAATACCGATATTTAAGAGATTCTGGTGCTGATGTGGTTGGTATGTCAACAGTTCCTGAAGTGATTGTTGCTAATCAAATGAATTTATTATGTGCGGCAGTTACAGTTATTACAGATGAATGCGACCCTGATAATTTAAAACCTGTGAGCCTTGAAGAAATATTGCAAGTGGCAGGAAAAGCAGAACAGCAGCTTGTTAAAATCTTTATAGCTTTAATTGAAGAATTATAATACAGAATAGTTGTTAAATATGATAAAAAGTTTGTATGTGTCCGTGGAACCGCTTCAAGCGGTGCAACGGATATTGCTTAAAATTTTTTACCCATTCCACGGCGTGTAGCCGTTGCATGGGACAGTACTTTGTTTGTTTTTAATATGACAATGGTTTAAGTTTGAAACATAAAACGGAGATATAGAGTTTTAGTATAATAACAAGTTCGGCAGATTATGTAAATTTGAATTAATGTACATTCTAAATTATATAAGAGTGTTTCACAAATCCGCCGAACTGTTTTTTAAGCTTTCTTCTTTTTCATTTTTTGATAATCTAAATAATATAGTATTTTAAAAGAAAAACTATTTGCCTGTGGCGATGATATAGTGTTATTCAAATTATCAAAATAATTTTTTCTTATTATTTCTCCGTCATTATATATTGAGTTTTTCCAAACAACAGATAATTCACTTCCTGGTGCAAAATTCCATTTATATACAAGGTCAATATTAAATGCATTATAGTTAATGTCATTATTTTCTGAATAAGCACTGTTTCTTAAATATCCGTCTTCTTGCAATTCGTAAAATTTATCATAAGTTACCTCTGACCAGTAATGACGGAGACGGAATTTTAACGACGATTTGTTGTTAAAAATATAGCTTAAATCTAATGTATTTGTTATTGTTTGCATATTTCTTCTTCCAAAAAATATAGTGTCATTACTATCATCAACATAACCTTTGTCGTTATTAGTAAAATCGTAATCAACATCCCAGTTTATTAATAATTTGTTGTTAGGCCTGAAACGTGGAGAAAAACCAACCCAATAGCCAAATTCATTATCATTAGAATTAGTTTTATATGCTCCTAAATAAGTGTTAAAAGAAAGTTTTTTTCTGTGATCTGATGAGATCCAAATATTTGTATTTTCTGATGAAGGTAAAATAAAAAGTCGGTTTGGTACTCTCGCTTCAAAATAATCGTGACGTTCAATAGGGCTTACATTCATATTGAATCCTACAGACATATAATTTTTAAAAGTGGTGTTTAGGTTGTAAGATAAATTTAGTCTTGTATATTTCCTTGGTGAATAAAGAGTAGAATAAGACATGTTGAAATAATTATATAAGTTTAGCAATTTCCAAAAAGGGTTATATATATTATATCTTAATATAATTCTGTTCATAATCTCATTATTATTTTGTAAAAACCCCATGTCATTAGGGTTGTATGTGTCTGTTTCAAGTCTTTGTGTATATGTAGCTCTAAAATTACCGCTTATTTTTGAAAAATCAACATCGTAATATGCACCTATGTCATTATTTGAGGTGTCGGTATTTATTTGACTAACAGCACCTTTGGCTATTATGGCATAAGTGTTTTTTTTATTTTTTAAAGTAAAATCTGTACCTGTAACATTTGCAGTATAGTTATCTTCAAATCTTGACATATTAGTATTTATAATACTGATGTATGAATTGTTTTTCAGCGATTGGTCAAGTACCACGAGGTTGTAATTAGTAAAGGGTTGGGTTTTTATTTTTCGTTTATTCCCTGTGATTGTATCTTTAACAGTTGCAAAAGTATTAGTTGTCATAGCATTTAAAAAACCAACACTCAAACCTTTTTTTGTTTTACCTGTTATTTTTGTTGAATTTATTAATTGAGTTTCCGAAGGGTTGTCAGTAATTTTTTCATTATTATTTAACTCAATATCATAATATTTTTCAGGTGTTGAACCAATTCTTTTTGAGTAAAAAATTTCTGCTTTTTCATATAATTCTGTTCCTTCTGTAAAGAAAGCGCGTTTTTCGCTAAAATATGTTTCGAAAGGTCCTAAATTCAGAATTTGATCATCAGATTGAACCTGCCCGAAATCAGGTATCAACATCATATCGAGAGTAAAACTTTCGTTAAGCCCATATTTTAAATCTAAACCACCTTTAATAAAGTATGAAAAATTGTCGCTGTCCGGTTGTTTCTCAACGTATGAAGACAGATAAGGAGTGAATGACAATCTTAAAGGAGGTTCAATATTTTTTATTCCGAGTAATTCGCCTTGTTGATTAGTAAAGCCGGAAACTTTTTTATCAATAAAATTCCAAGTAATTTTTTCTTTATTTCTATTAGTATATCTAAACATGTTAAGACCCCATGTTTGGATATCTTTTTTAGGTATTCGTAAGGCTGAATAAGGAATTTTTAATTCGGCAACCCAACCTTTGTCATTAATTTTTGTACTACTTTCCCAAACAGCATCCCAATTACCATCTTCGCCTTCAGTAGTAGCTTTCATATCAACTTGCACGCCCGATGCAGTTAATAAAAAGCCATAAGATGTTATAGCATCGTTATAAGGGTCAATATATATTAAAAACCAATCGGTGTTATTAATGTTATCTCTTTGGCTTAATCCTCTGGCTATTTTCTTAGGGGAGCTGTCATACATAAATGCACCAACATAAATTGCTGAATTATCATAAGCTAATTTCACTTTGGTTTTTTGTGAAGGTTTTGCTCCGTTTATCGGATCAAATTGAATAAAATCAGTTGCAACAGGTATATCTTCCCATATTTTATCATCTAACACACCATCAATTTTAGGTGCTGTAGATATTTTAACTGAGTTTATTTGTTTTTTTATTGGGTTTTTATCTTGTGCTGAAGCGTTAACACAGATAAAAAAAATTATTAAAAAATAGAGACTTTTTTTCATCTTAATTTTTGTTAGTTTTGATAAAGTTATGACGTTAAAAATACATTTTTTGTTACAAATAAGTTTATTTTTCTTTATTGTTTATGAATAATAGTATAACCGCCATTTTTTATTTTATAAATCGCAATATTATTAATCAGAGTGTTATTTATCAATAAACAATAAACAATCCCAAAACTTTGGGAGAAAATCGCTGAGGAATAGGGGGGTACATTGTTCGTTTCAATTTTGTATGAACCACGAAGTGCTCAAAGTAGTCAATAAAAACATGATAATTTTTTTATTAAAAGGTTAACAATAAAAAGTTACAATAATTCCCGTATATAAATTAGGCTGCAAAATTTTTTTAATTTATGCAGCCCAATTAAAGCAAATGTTAAATTAATTTATGATGAACTATTTGATTTCTCCTGAAACAAAATTAAATTCAGCACCGTTATCAATTGTTAAGTTATCATTGTCATTTAATACGCAAATACCATTATTTTCTAATTTTAACTCCCCACCACTTTCAACAATAATATTTGCATTTGTAATTTTGCCTCCGGTTACTATTAATTTTGAACCGGTTTTTACAGTAATAATCGCTTGTTTTGGCATAATTACAGCACCCGTAATTGTTAATATTGCTCCTGATTGCACTGTTAAATTCTGACATAATGATGTATATGAACTCCATGTTTGATTGTTTGAAACTATTAGAGGACTTGATAAACTAGAATTTAAACTAATATTATCAATTGCAATATCATCGGAATCCCCTATTATATGACTTCTCGGTAATACATTATTGATACCGGATCCTGTAACAGCAATAAATTTTATTTTAACCAGATTTCCTGCATAAGAAGATAAATTAAC
>JAGLDO010000082.1 GCA_023145555.1 Bacteroidales bacterium | reverse complement strand
GTTTCTAACGATTTAATAAGGCACACTTGAGTGTTTTTTATTCATTATGTTGCACCCTTTTTAACAAAGTTATTACAAAATTAATTGAAAATTTAAAGATTCGAAATATTAATTAGGTTTTAAATTTCAAAAAAATAAACGTTACAAACTTCTTATACAGTAAGTTTCACAGCTATTATTTATCAAAAAAAAATAGGACTAACTTTTCAGTAGTCCTATTTTTTTTATAATGAAAATTAATTCTTATTTGTCAATAGAAATTAATTCAATTTCGAAAATTAAAGTTGCATTAGGACCAATAACCTGACCTGGACCTCTTTCGCCATAAGCTAATTCAGAAGGAATATAAAGCTCCCATTTTGAACCAACAGGCATTAATTGTAAAGCTTCTGTCCAACCTTTAATAACACCATTTACAGGAAAAGTAGCAGTCTCACCTCTATCATAAGAGCTGTCAAATACAGTTCCGTCAACCAAAGTACCTTTATAGTTTGTTGTAACTTTATCAGTTGCTTTTGGAATTGCACCGGTACCTTTTGTCAAAACTTTATATTGTAATCCGCTTTCAAGAGTTACAACACCCTCTTTTGCTTTGTTCTCTTCTAAAAATTTGATTCCGATTTCTTTATTTTTTTCAGCTACCTTCATTTGTAAATTTCTAAAATAATTATTTAAAATAT
This sequence comes from Bacteroidales bacterium, assembly GCA_023145555.1. Lineage (GTDB taxonomy): Bacteria > Bacteroidota > Bacteroidia > Bacteroidales > B39-G9 > B39-G9. The sequence goes on along the minus strand of JAGLDO010000082.1, from coordinate 7,626 downwards.
TTTCAGCTTCTTTTGTCTCTATCAAAGTTGTATCTCCATCAAAGATGTGATTAAAAGCAACAGCTAAAGCTTCAGCGTTAATCTTCTCAACTCCGCCTTTTTTAATGTTTTCTGCCATAGTTATTCCCAAACTATAGCTCACTGAATCTAATTCAGTATCTAGAGTGATGTCTTTTTTCATAGTTGTTCCATTTTGTGAATTGCAAGCAAAAGCAGCTAAGCAGCTAATTGCTAAAATTAAAGTTTTAAATCTCATTTGTAATTAATTTATTTCTAAAGGTAAGATGAAGTCCCACATGTGTTTGAATATCTATTATTATTCAAAAAAATCACCACCTTTTCCTTTATATTAAATACTATTTATAATGTGGGGGTGTTATGATAAATTTTTATTATTAATTTTGCGAAGGTAGAATATAATTTTATTTATTTCAAAAAAAATAAAAAATTAATAAAATAATTTTGACTAGTACTTGCAATTTGTTAACTTTAAGAAGTTTATATTTGAAAAAAAATCAATAACAGATAGTCAATAAATGAGTAGAAATAGAGAAAGTAAAAAAATTTTAAGTAAGAATAATAATATTTACAATTGGGCAAATATTGTTGATAATTCAATTGTCTTAATGAATTCTGAGGGAAAAGTAATATGGGCAAACGATGCTTTTTCTCGTTTATATGGTTACACTCTTGAAGAATACAAAACCAAATATAGTAAAGTAGCTTCTGAAGCTATAAAAAACATCCACAAAACAGATACAAATTTTTTTAAAGAAAACCACTCACTGACTTATATTACTGAAAGTGAAACAAAATCAGGCAAAATAAAGTGGGTTCAAACTACATTAACTCCAACTTTTAACGATTATAATAAAATAAAAAACTTTATTGCTGTTGAAACAGACATAACAAGGTTAAAAGAGATTGAAGAAGAACTTAAGCAAGAAAAAGAGAACTCTTTAGCATTATCTGAACATATTGAAAATGTTAAAGATTATATTGAAGAACAAAAACAAGAAATTTTTGTACAAAAGCAGGCTATTGAAGAATCAAAACAAAAAACGGAATCCGTCCTTAACAGAGTTCTGCCTTATGAAGTTGCGATACAATTAAAAAACAAAGGGTACTCAAAACCACGCCATTATAAAAGAGCAAGTGTATTATTTGCAAACTTTAAAAATTTCTCACCTTACAGAAATAATTTCTCAACAGAAGATATGATAAATTATTTACATCAAGCTTTTTCAAGTTTTGATGAAATTATTGAAGAACATTTTGTTGAAAAAATAAAAACAAATGCAGGACTATATATATGTGCAGGCGGTGTTCCTCTAAGAAACAAAAGTAACCCGATTGATGTTCTTCTTGTTAGCTTAAAAATGAAAAAAATTGTTGAAAATTTTAATGAATTATATAAAAAAAATGATGAAAACATCTTTGAAGTAAGTATTGGGATTAATACCGGAGAAATTATTGCCGGAATAGTAGGGAAAAATAAATTATCTTACGATATCTGGGGCGATGCTGTTAATATTGCCAGACAACTTGAAATAAAAACCAATTTTAATGAAATAAATATTTCAGCTTCTACACATGAGTATATAAAAGAATATTTCGATTGTGAATATAATAACAATTTTCCCTCCGAAAACGGAAATCTCATTGACATGTATCTGGTTAAAAGAATTAAGCCGGAATTTTCTTTCGATAATATGGGAACTGTCCCTAATTTAATTTTTAATAAAACTTTATCTAAGATATAAAATCATTATAGCTGCATATTTTTTTGTTTTCTTACAATTAACTTTCATAAATTTGCAAATAATTATTTCAATCATAAATAAACATAATTACTATTATGATAAAAAACACCTTTATTATTATTCTCTTCTTTATTTCAACCTTTGCCTTTTCTCAAAAAAAATGCAAATACGAAAAAAATGAGATTGATGCCCTTACCGATTTAAGAATAATAAGGACTATACCGGTTTCAATATGTAGAGTCAATGGACAACCTTTTTATTTTAAAGCACAAACAATTGGAAACAGAAAATATCTAAAATTGAAATATTTTAGATATAATAACTATAAGATTAAAGATAATTCTGAATTAATTTTCACTCTTCCTAATTATAGAACAGTGACTTTAAAACCTCGAACTGTAAAAAAAGATACTACAAAAGAAGAAAATTCAAATTTTATGTCTGTATCTTCAATGATTATTTATCGCTTAACCAATGAACAATACAAAACATTGGTAGAAAATCCTGTCACAAATGTAAAATATTTTATTGATGTTGGATTTATTAACAAAGCAATAAAAGAAAACAAGCAAAACAAAATTCAAGATATTTTAAAATGCGTTGAATAAAAAATTTTAAAAGATAATTAAATTTTGTATTTTTAATAATTGTTAAATATTAATAAAAAAAAATAAAAATTATGTCAGATAAAATATTAAAAAATGTAAAGCCTGGAGTTGTAACTGGCGATGATGTTCAAAAAATTTTCGAAATAGCTAAAAGAAACAATTTTGCATTACCGGCAGTAAATGTTATAGGTTCAGATTCTATTAATGCTGCATTAGAAGTAGCAAGAGAAGTTAATTCACCAATAATTATTCAGTTCTCAAATGGTGGTGCAAGTTTTAATGCAGGTAAAAATTTAGCAAACGACAACCAAGAAGCATCAATACTTGGTTCAATAGCAGGTGCAAAGCATATACATTTGTTAGCAGAGCATTATGGAGTGCCGGTAATACTTCATACCGACCATTGCAAAAAATCTTTGTTACCATGGATTGACGGTTTATTAGATGCCGGCGAAGAACATTACAAAAAATATGGAAAGCCATTATTCAGTTCTCACATGCTCGATTTATCAGTTGAATCTCTTGAAGAAAATATCGAGATTAGCAAAAAATATCTCGCAAGAATGAGCAAAATAGATATGACACTTGAAATTGAATTAGGTTGTACAGGTGGAGAAGAAGATGGTGTTGATAATACTGATATTGATAACGCTAAACTTTACACACAACCTGAAGATGTTTGTTTCGCATACGAAGAATTAGGCAAAATTAGTAACCGATTTACTATTGCAGCATCATTTGGTAATGTTCACGGCGTTTACAAACCCGGTAATGTAAAATTAACTCCAAAAATATTAGATAATTCACAAAAATATGTCGAGAAAAAACATAATACCGGTAAAAATCCTGTTGATTTTGTTTTTCACGGAGGTTCCGGTTCTGATATGAAAGATATTAGAGAAGCAATTAGCTATGGAGTTATTAAAATGAATATTGATACCGATACTCAATGGGCTACTTGGAAAGGAGTTATGGATTATTACAAAAAAAATGAAGATTATTTACAAGGACAAATAGGAAATCCTGAAGGTGCCGATAATCCTAATAAAAAATATTACGACCCACGTAAATGGTTACGTGCCGGAGAAGTTTCTATGATTGACAGGCTTAAAATTGCTTTTGAAGACCTAAATAATATTGATAGAAATTAAAAGATAAAAAAAAAGAACCTTAATAAATTATTAAGGTTCTTTTACTATTATAGAATTTCTATATGTCGGTAATAAATTTGATTCAAAACTAATCGTTTGCAGACTATTAACTTAATTATGGAAGATTATTATTTTTTCTTCTAAATATTGACGTTAATATTTTATCCAGTTATATGAATAAATTTTACTTATTATTATTCATTTTAATTTCATTTATTAAAGTTGTGTTTGCCCAACAAGATACCAGCTCTAAATACATTGAATTATTCGATATGGATTTGGAGCAATTGAGTAATACTAAGATTACAACTTCTACAAAAACACCTGAAAAAATTAGAGAAGCACCGTCAATTATTCGTGTTATTACACAAAAAAATATTCGTGAGCATGGCTATAACAGTGTTGGAGAAGCATTATCTCAAATTCCCGGTTTTTCAATAATTAACGATTATTTATCACCAAATATTAGCGTGCGCGGTATTAATGGTGGCATGCGTGCATGGAGTAAAATTATTAAGGTAATGATTGACGGACAGCCGGTTTCATTTCGTCCCTCAACGGCAAATTTTCTTGGTCGTGATTTAATACCAATTAATCTTATTAAACGAATTGAAGTTATTACAGGCCCGGGATCTGCTTTATATGGAGCAAATGCATTTCTCGGAGTTGTAAATATTATTACAAAAAAAGGTGAGGATATAGCTGGTGGTTACGCATCTGTCGAAGGAAATTTAATAAATAATAACATTGGAGAAGAAACAAGCATAGTCGTTGGTGAAAAATATAAAAATATTGATTTTGTTATCGGCGCATCTCGTTCAAAAATAAATTCATCAGGTTTGCAAATTCCCGAAAGCTCACCTTATTATTCAATCTTTCAGGGAGAAAAAAGCCATAATGACATATCTCAACCAAAAACCTTTTATGGCAAATTTATTTTTGAAAATAAAAAAATTGGAACTTTTACATTAAATGGAAATTATCAAAACCTCGATACTTACGGAGAATTTCAAGATTGGAGTATTTTAACCGGTGAAAACAGATATTCAATTTATAATTCATTTTTTAAAACTCAATTTGATAAAAAAATTACTGAAAAAATCTCAGGTACAGCTTTTTTAGCTTTTAGTAAGGGAGGTCCAAATAGTAATGATCATCTTGACTATGGTTCGCCCGACTATTGGCGAAAACGAGAATTCGGTTACAAAGGAATTGATGCAGAAATTGAAATAAAACAAAGTATTAATGAAAAATTAAATTTAACTTATGGAGTTAATTATGCCATTGATGATGAAAACCTACAAACTCTTTGGTCTGTAAACAAGTTGACAAATGAAAAAACTCTTTTTGGTCAAGAATTTGGCGATACTATTTTTTCAAATTTAGGTATTTATTTACAATCAAGGTATAAACCTAATTCAAAAATAAATTTAATTGCAGGGGTTAGATTTGATAAGCATAATATTTACAGTAATGTAATAAATTATAGAATTGGTTCTGTTTTTCAATTACCCAACAACAGATATTTTAAATTGCTTTATGGCACATCATTTAAAGCTCCGGCAGCCGAACAATTATATACGAGTAATTTAATTGCAGGAGGTGTTTATGGCAACCCAAATCTTTATCCTGAAAAAGCAAAAACCGGAGAAATTTTATTTTCTGTGATTAATAAAAAAAATATTGCCGTTGTTCTAAATTCCTTCTATAGTGTTATTGATGATAAAGTTGAAATTGGTCAAGTGGTAGGACACTCCGCTCCCATTAATTCAACCCGAATTAATTCTTATGGCATTGAAAGTGAATTACACTGGAAAATTAATAATCTTTCGGGATATTCAAATATTTCTTATCAGCATACTGAAAAAGACAAGAATAATTTAACCAATGATGAAATTAGAATTTCGTTAACACCAGAATTAATAATTTCAAATTACATTAATTATTCAATACCGAATTATCATTTATCATTTGCAATTTCTCATAAATATATAGGAAACTGTAAAGCATCTGAAATAAACATCATTTACAAAGGTGAAGTTTATAACCTTAATGCTTATAATATGATGAACATAAACATATCTACTGTTAACTTAAATTTAATTAAGAAAAAAGAAACAATATTTTCTGCAAAAATTAATAATTTGCTTAATACTGAATATGCTATGCCCGGATTTAGAGGCGTTGATATTCCTTCACTTGGCAGGAATTTCAGTTTGAAAATTGTTCAAATGTTCTAAAATAAAAAATCAATTAGGATAATAACTATGAAAAGAAAAATTTGTTTTTCAGTGGTGATATTATTTTTTTCATTATTTATTGTGGGCACAAGTTGTAACAAAAACACAGCTCCCGATAAAGAATATATTAAAATAGGGTTGTTGCTTCCTCAAACAGGAGACCTCGGTGGTGATGACCAATACATGGGAAATGCTGCTCGTCTGGCAGTTTCTGAGATTAATGATGCCGGTGGCTTATTCGATAAAGAGATTAAATTAATTTTTAAGGATACAGGAACAGATTCTGCAAAAGCAGCAGCTGCTGCAACAAAAGTAATTTCTGAAAATAATGTTATTGCTATAATTGGTGGTGACGCTAGCTCTGAAGCCCTTGCCATAGCACCTATTGCTATTAGTAATAACGTTGTGCAAATTGCTCCAGGTGCTACTTCTCCTGAATATACTAACCTTGATGATAATAATTATTGTTGGAGAATTCCCCCGTCTGATGCTTTCCAGGGAAAAGCCTTGGCAAAATATTTGAAACCCAAATACACAACCGCCGGAATTATTTATGTTGATAATAGTTATGGTAAAGGATTGAAAAATTCTTTTAAAAATGAATTTGAATGTCGTAGTACGGAAATTTTAACTGAAGTTGCTTTCCCCGAAAATGCCGGAGTTGGATATTCTTATAAAAATTTAATAGATTCTGTTCTATCTCTAAATCCTGAGGTGATTTTTCTGATTGCTTATTATAAAAGTGGTGCATCAATTATTAATACTCTAACAACAGAAGGTAATACGGTAGATAATTGGTATTGCTCTGAAGCCTTAAAAAATAATGATTTTCTTATTGAGGCAGGTAACTCTGCTAATGGATTAAAAGGTGTATCACAAGAAATATCTGCAGGAAAGAGTAGTAATTTTTTTAAAACAAATTTCATAAATAAATATGGTGAGCAAACTTTTGATGCATTGTGGGGCGCATATACTTATGACGCTATGGCTTTATTAGGGTTGGCAATAAAAAAAGCCGGTGAAACTACTCCAAATGCTATTAAAAATTTCTTAAGTGAAATATCAAATCCACCTGGTGATACAATTTTTGCAGGTGAGTGGGAAAAGGCTTTTCTTATTTTAGATAATGGTGGAGATATTAATTACCAAGGTGCTTCAGGAAATATCGATTTTGATGAAAATGGCGATGTAACAGATACTCAGTTTGAAATTTGGGAAATTCAAAACGGTGAGTATGTTCATATTATAGATATTAAATAAACAATAATGTTTATTTCAAAAGTATTGTAATCTCTTATCTCTAATTATATTTTATTGTTTTACTCGGGCTAATTTTTGAAATTATCATTGAAGGAATTAACAACATAAAAAATGTTGCAATAAGACTACCAATATTCAATATAACAATATAAAACAAATTAAAATTAATTGGAACTTGTGTTAAATAATATGAAGCTTCATCTAACTTTATAATTCCAAAATATTTTTGAATCAGACACAAAACAATTCCAATTACATTTCCCCAAAATAAACCCTTAACAGTTAAAAAGGAAGCTTGGTAAAGAAATATTTTTCTAATACTCCAATTCTCGGCTCCAAGACTTTTCAACACTCCTATCATGTTTGTTCGTTCTAAAATAATTATTAATAAACTCGACACCATATTGAAACCGGCTACTAATAGCATTAATATTAGAATTACCCAAACATTTACATTTTGAATTTCTAACCAATCAAAAATTTGAGGATACTTTTCCTTTATTGTAGTGATTTTTAATTTACTGCCGTCTTTATTAAAATTATAACCTGCAACATTAAAAACCTCATCCGCCATTTTATCTAAATCTTCATAATCATTAATTAA
>JAGLDO010000081.1 GCA_023145555.1 Bacteroidales bacterium | reverse complement strand
TGAATAAAAAATATCGATATTTTATCGCCAACCTTAAGTTTTAACAATGACGCAATGGTTTTTGATATTACAATATTGTTGCTTTTTACGGAATCTGTTACATTAAAATGATTTCCTTCAAGCATATTTTTATCGAAAAACGACCAATCAAAATCAGAACCAATACCTTTTAAAACAACAGCTTGCAACTCATCTTTTGTTTTAAGAATTCCCGATTTTGTTGCAAAAATTTGTATGTGTTCAATACCTTCTACTGTATCGATTGAGGGATAAAAATTCTGGTTTTTGTTAATGGGCTTTGTTTCAAAAGTATAATTAGAATCAAAATTGCTAATTTGAATATGTGAGCCAAAACCTATAACTTTATTGCGTATCTCAGTTTTAAAACCCGTTAATATTGCCACAGAAATAATCATCACCGCTAAACCTAAAGCAATACCTGTTATTGCAATTATTATTATTGGTTTAGATATTTTTTTTGAGCTTGTCTTCGCTTTAGTTATTCGACGGGCAATAAAAAGTTCAGTATTCAATTTCTTTCTTTTTAATTTAAAATTATCTACAAATGTAGTAATTTAGTCCTTTTAAATAAATAGTGTTTATAAAAAATAAAATTTCAGCTAATTGTTGAATTGTTGAATTGTTTTGTAATATTACTGATATTTAAAACATAAAGCAATTTAACAATCCTGTTTATTAGGGATTCTAATTATTCCTCTTTTGCTGTTTATTTTTAATAATAAGAGTAAATTTAAAATAATTAACTTAACTATGAGAAATACTAAATTTATTATTGCCTTACTTTTTATTTTTCTACAAATTGATTTATTATCCGGATGTAAAAATTACTCTTCTCAAGATAAAGATGATTTAACAAAAACCAAACTTATTGTAGGTGCTGAAAACACTAATGAATATTTGTCGATATTAAAAAATAAAAATGTTGCTCTTGTTGTTAATCAAAGCTCATATATAAACCAAACGCATTTAGTTGATTCATTAATTAGCTTAAATATTAAAATCATAAAAAATTTTGCACCTGAGCATGGATTAAGAGGCACTGCCGATGCCGGTGAGTATATAAATAATAATATTGATGAGAAAACCGGTATTCCCATTATTTCTTTATATGGTAAAAATAAAAAACCACAATCATCTGATTTACAAAATATTGACATTGTAGTTTATGATATTCAGGATGTTGGAGTTCGTTTTTATACTTATATTTCGACTATGCATTATGTTATGGAAGCATGTGCCGAAAACAATATTGATTTTGTTGTGCTTGACCGACCTAATCCAAATGGTTTTCTTGTTGATGGTCCTGTTCTTGATACTAATTATCGCTCATTTGTAGGAATGCACAAAGTCCCATTGGTTTACGGAATGACAATTGGCGAATATGCTTTGATGATTAATGGCGAAGGCTGGTTAAAAAATAATGAAAAATGTAAACTGCAGGTTATCACATGTAAAAATTACACCCACCATACTTTATATAATTTACCAATTAAACCATCGCCAAATTTACCAAACATGAAATCTGTAAACCTTTACCCTTCTCTCGGTTTATTCGAAGGAACTGTTGTTAGTGTAGGACGAGGAACCGATTTCCCGTTTCAGGTAATTGGTCATCCCGATTTTAAAAACAATGGTTTTAGTTTTGTACCAAAAAGTATTGTTGGTGCTGCTAAAAACCCCAAATTTAAAAATATAAAATGCTTTGGTTTAGATTTGCGAAATATGAAGATTGATAACTCAAAAATTGATCTGGATTTATTTATCAGCGCATACAAAAATTTGAATATTGGCGATAAATTTTTTAACCCGTATTTTGATTATCTTGCCGGCAATAATGTTTTAAGACAACAAATAATTTCAGGATTATCGAAGAAAGAGATTAGAAAAACTTGGCAGAAAGATTTAAAATCTTTTAAAAAAATCAGAAAGAAATATTTATTGTATCCTTAAAAATCGTTTTATTTTTTCATAAAAACTTTGAATCTAATCCGAAAAGCCATCATAT
>JAGLDO010000080.1 GCA_023145555.1 Bacteroidales bacterium | reverse complement strand
GTCAACACGAAGACCAATATTAAAAATAAGGTCGTTAAATGCAAATTTATCTTGTATATAACCTGCTACATATGTTGGTTGGAAAGGAGCAATTTCTCTTTTATATCTAATATTGCCTTGGCTATCGGTGTATGTTTCTGTGAAAAACTCTTCGAAGCCCGGATTACTTTCAAGACGATTACCATGGTGGTCGTAACCATAATATGTTACATAATTATTTCCACTGTTTAATAGTTCGTCAGCACTAAAGTAATCAATTGATAAATCTTGAGGATTATAAGAATCAATATCAACCCATTCTGTTCCTGTTACAGAAATTCCTTGGGATTCTCTAAAATTAATATCGAATAGTTTTTGAACATTTGAGTTATATATTCTATTATAACCTACAGTATCGTTAAAAATCTTATTTCCATCACCATCTAAAACAAAAGTTCCTGCTTGGTCTGTTACATATCCTACTTGAGGATTTGTATAGTCAAGTTCCAGAATATGGAAATTCATTAAATCTCGAGCAAGTGTCCATAATTCAACAGGACCTAAATTTGTCTTATCGCCAATTGAAAAATATCTGTCGTTACGTTGTTCGAATTCAAAACCTAATGATATTGCATGGTCTTTAATATCGGCAGAACCGGAAGCTGAAACTCTGAACTGAGAGTTGTCAATTTCTGCATATCTGTCGTATTGTTCACCAGGACTTGAAAATAATTCATAAATTGAATTTGGTTTCTGTCCGTTTAGCACACCACCACCGTTTTGAACCATAACTGAGTTTTGATAGTGTCCGGCTGTTTCGTTATATAAATTATAATAACGATCGGTATAGTTTGCAATTTCAGGATTTACATCTGCACGGGTAAATGAAAACAGAGTGTCAACAAATCCGTTTTGCAACCAACCTGATAAACCAGAAATACTATCAACACCATAACCGTATGAATTTATTTTATGTGTTTGGAATTGTCCAACATAGCCATAATCGAAGAAGCTGTCTCCATGAGAATCGTCTTCAACTATTTGGTCATATTTAGAGAAATCGGCTTGAATTGAGTAATAAGCATTTTTTATAACTGATGCTGATTTTTCATCTTGAGTTGCATTGGGAAATTTTTGTGTAAATCTTGCAAAAGTTCTCCATGTTGTTTCAGTTAGTTCAGGATAATTATCCCAGTTATATAAACTGTTTGCATAACCACCTCTAGTTGTGAAACGATAAGAATGGCGATTTAAATAATTTAAGTTACCACCAATTGTTATGTTAGTATTTTTTGTTGGTTTAATATCAAATTTACCTGAAACATTAGCTCCATATCTTCCTACATTTTTTCTAGTAGTAATTTTTTCAAAGCTGTCGCTATGTAAATAATCGGCTGATAATGTAGTAATATCACCTGTTGCAGAAGAGATAATAGGGTTGCTGATAATGCTGTCGAGAACATCATCTTTCACTTTCCACATTCCAATAGCAGAAGGGTGGTCATCTTCAACATAAGTAATCTCACCTGACAAGAAAAATCCAGCAATAGGAGTTTTTGTTACTTTAGTTGCATCGTTAGGATCAACAGTTTTTTTAGAGAGCAAAGGACCTGATAAGTTTAAACCGATAAGGTTCTCATTAAAATCATCTAAATATTTTGAAGTTGTAAACTCTATTCCTCCAAACATTTTTCTAGATGGTCCTTTAGTTGTAATACTGATAATACCACCTGTAGCATCACCATACTTGGCATCTAAACCACCGGTAACAACAGCAACCTGTTCGATAGCTGATTTAGGCAAACTCTTTGAACCACGAACTTTTACACCATCGATATAGTAAGTTGTAGCTTCTTGACGAGCACCTCTAACACTCTTAATCTCACCGTCTTCCTGAAACACACCACCTACTGTTGACGCAACAGATTCTGCTGAACGTCCAGACATTTTAGCAATATCTTCGGAAGTAACAGTTCCTCCTGTTTGTGTGTTATCCTTACTGATTAATGGAATTTTATAGTCAACTACAACGACCTCTTCGAGTTGCTCACTTGAAGCTTCTAAAGGAAGATCAAGGAATCTAATTTTATCGCTATAAATAACAACACCATTTATTTGTAACTTTGAGTAACCTACATAGGTTGCTTTTACCACAAATTTACCTGCAGGAATGGGTTTAATTGTATAGTTACCATCAAAATCGGAAGTTCCTCCACCTACCATGTTCCCGTTTAATTCAACAACTACATTGGCAAAAGGAATTGGTTCCTTGGTTGATTTGTCAATAACTTTACCCTTTAATGCTCCTGATTGGGCAAATAACCCAATAGAGAAAAAGGAAACAAAAATAATAAGAAGTAATTTTCTAATCATAGTAAATTATTTTTGAAATAAATGAAAAATTTTCAATAAAAAATTAAAGTTGTAAATATATGTATTTATAAACAATATCTCAAAAAAAATAATGTTATATTTAATCAGTTTTGTTTATGTTTTAAAACTCTTTCCTCTTTAAAATCTCACTATACACAATTGCTTGAGGCAAATCAAAATCTTCTAATAAACTAAAATCTGAACTTGTTTCTTCTTTTCTGTGTATATCTGTGTGAATATCTTTAAATGTATTATCTTTTTTAATATCCGTTTTTATTTTTGTTGTTTTTATATTTTCGGGTTTCTTAACCTCCTCAGACTCAGCAATATTATTCTCGTATAAATCTTCTCCTAAAATTTCAGAAAACAAATTTGATGATGATTGATTATTTAAATTTGGCGAAACAGTTTTTTTTCCTTCTTTTTCCTTTTTCTTTTTTAAGAAACTAAAAAGAAGTGAAGCAATAATTACTATTATATATAGTATTGTATTGGTACTGCCTTTCATTTTTTTAAATTTTTTATCTACAAAAGTATAAATATATATATAGTATTTCTAATTTTTAGTTACTTTTTTTTATTAAACAAATCTTTATGTTTAAAATATAACCGCTCAAAAAAATTGTATCGTGGCTTTTTTTCGTTATATCTATCTGCCTTACGTTTTGACCTTTTCATTCTTTCTTGAACTTTTTTTGTTTGTTTTTTATTTTTATATTTTTCTACATCTTTTTCCTGTTGTTTTTCATGATTTTTTTTCTTTTTTGCTTTTTCCCAATTTGCAAAACTTATTTTAAATTCTTTTATTTTGTATTTTAACTCAACACTTCTTTTTTTTCCTGTTGATTTGTTATCTACTGAATATCGCTGCTGTGGATATATAAACAACGGCAGTAAAAAGATGACATTTAAGAAGATAATTTTTTTTAAAAAAATTTTCATTAGTTTTGCAAAAAAAATAAATGAATAATCTACATAAGACAACAAAATTATATCTTTTTTTTATAATATCGATTATTTCGATTTTATTTATCAAGTGTGACAAGCAAGACTACATACCCAATACTTATGTTAATTTTAATATAAATATTGACGACCCTTTATATCTTGATTTAGCTGTAGTAGGAAATCATGTTTTTTTGAAAAATGTCGGTGTTAACGGTTTAATTATATACAGGTTAGGAATTAATGAGTTTATAGCTTACGACAGGACGTGCACCTATAAACCCGAAGATAACTGCGCAGTTGTAAGTGACGAAAACTCAACAGTATTAGTAAAATGTCCTTGTTGCGGGTCAAAATTTAGTTTAGATTATGGCTATGCAACCGAAGGTAAAGCTACCAGACCATTAAAAAAATACAACACAAATTTTGACGGCTCATTTTTACATGTTTATAATTAAAATCTTTGTGTTTTCATGATGTGGCTTTAGCAAAATGAAATAGTTTTTGGAATGGTGTTTCTTTTCTTTGGTTTTTTAACAGACCTGTTTTTCTCTTAAAATTTTTATTTATAAAAAACTGTAAAAAATAATGAGCGAGAATAATTGCTCTGGTTTTTGTATAGTTATTCCATTTTTGTTAAATCTAAAAATTTCGGTTTATAATGAAACTCAATTGTTTTTCGAGAGAGGTCAAAAATTTTTACGTTTGAGTTGTCAATTATTATTGAATCGGAAGTTGAACAAAAACCAAAATCAATATTTTTTAAAATAAAATCGGGAGATTCGCAAGTTTGTGCTTTTCCGTTAATTTTTTCTTTGTTTAACAAATCATTAATATCACTACATAGTTTTCCGCTGTAGCTAACGGGTTTGTCTAAATAGAATAAAATGTTGCTAACATTTTTTGTTTTAAGATAATAAAAAATGAGCGATAACGATTTCTCATAAAGCTCTGTCCTGAAAATTTTACCATGAATTTCTGAGGCATCTCTTAAAAAATTATCATTACCAATAAAAACAGTACTTCCGTTAAGATAACTTCCAATTGTGATTAATGTATTATAACAATCAACGTGTATTGTTTGATTAAAAAGCTCATTTTCGGATGCAAGCTTAGTGCTGCGAGAAATTATTTTGTTTTTAGTTGTTATACCACGAAATAAGATTGTTCGTTCAACGCTTGACAATAAATATTTATCGCCAATAAGTTTTAATATTGCTTTTTGAGGATATTTTTTTTCTAAGAGATAAATATAATCGTTTATGGCATTTTTAAAATTGTCGGCAACTATATTTAACATTTTTTTAAATTTTTTATTATGCCCCGTTTATCTGAACAAGTTATGCCGAGAGACTTTTCGTTTTGTATTGTGAGTTTGCGATTTAATACAATTACTAAAAGCGTATGGGTATAACATTTTTTACAAATTCAGTTGTTTACGTTTCAAAAAAGATTTAAGCATTCGTTAAGAAGCTGCTCTTTGTCAATAGGCACAACACCAATTTTTTCACAAACAAGCCCACCAGCAATATTCGAAAATTGAGCAATGTGTTTAGCTTCAAAATTTGAAGCCAGACATAAGCTTGCAACGCTGATAACAGTATCGCCGGCACCCGAAACATCGGCAATTGTTCTGATTTGTGCAGGAGCATTAAAGTATGAACCGTCTTCGCAAATGAATATACCCAGTTCGGACAGGGTTATTAAAACTGTTTTAATATTCATTTTTGTCTGCAATCTTTGTGCTGCTTTGTGAATTGATTGAATGTTGTTTTTATCTATATCAATTTTTAGACCTTCGGTTATTTCTTTAAAATTAGGTTTAAATAAACTAACATTATTGTATGAACTAAAATTGCGTTTTTTAGGGTCGACAAGAGTTGGAATATTTTTCTTGTTTGCTAATGAAACAATCGTCTCAATTATTTTAGGAGTAATATTTCCTTTGTCATAATCTTCGAAAATAATGGCATCAATTTTATCTGTTAAAATTAAATTTGATAACTGTTCAATAAATTTATTTTCAAGGTTTGAAGTTAATGGCTCGCAAATTTCTTCATCAACTCTTAACATATGTTGGTTGTCGCAAATAATTCTTGTTTTAATGGTTGTGTCGCGGTCTTTATCAACAAGTATTCCTTTTGATGTTAAGTTGCGTTTTTTTAATAACTGCTTGAAAATTTTGCCGTTGTCGTCGTCACCAATTACAGAGCATAATATTGCTTCAGCACCAAGAGCTCTAACGTTAAGACCAACATTGGCAGCGCCACCCAAACGTTTTTCGCGATTTGTGATTGACGCAATTGGCACAGGTGCTTCGGGAGATATTCTATCAACACTTCCCCACATGTAAGCATCAATCATAACGTCGCCTACTATTAAAATTTTTTTATTGTTAAATTGTTCAAATGCGTTTATTAATTTTTCTTTATTCACAACTATCTGCTTTTTTTTGACAAATATATGAACTTTTGTAATGATTGTAACATAATAATACAGCTTTTTGTTTTATTATGAATTTTT
>JAGLDO010000008.1 GCA_023145555.1 Bacteroidales bacterium | reverse complement strand
CAGCTTTATATTGACATAATTCTTTGTCCCTTATTAAATATAAAGGATTGTAGGCTCCGGAAAATTGTAGTACCTGCTTCTCTGTATCAATAATATATAGTGCAATATCCATTCCGTCACGAGTTTCATGCTTGTCATCTGTTTGGTGTAATGTTTCTTTTAAATTTTGGCTTAAGATGTTAAGAATTTCATTTGCCTCAACATTAGAGTTAAGATGATTTATTTCATTAAGGAAAGTAGTGCCAAGAATACTCATAAAAGCTCCCGGTACTCCATGACCGGTACAATCTGCTGCTGCTACAATTATTTTGTTATTGTTTTGTCTAACCCAGTAAAAATCACCACTTACAATATCTTTTGGTTTAAATAAAACAAAATAATCGTTTAATATATTATTAAGGTAATGTTCTGGGGGTAATAATGCATTTTGTATTCGTTGTGCATAATTTATACTGTCTGTAATATTTTTATTTTTTTGTTTTATGATATTTGATGTTTTTTCTAAGTGTTTGTTTTTTTCTTCAATCAAGTCTCTTTGTGAGAGAATTTCTTCCTTTTGTTGGTTAAGCTCTTCGTTTTTTTCTAAAATTTCATTTTTCTGATAAGTTAATAATTTGTTAGAACGTTTTTTTATAAGAAAACGATTGTAAGTTAAAAAAGCAAATAGGAGAATAAATATTGAACCCAGAATTAATCCGTCTTTTATGTATTTTTGTTTTTTTATTTCTGCTTCCTGTAAAGCTTTATTTTTTGATAGTAATTCAATCTCAGTTTGTTTTTTTTGAGTTTCATATTTTGTTTGCATCTCTGCAATTTGTTTGTGAGATTCTTCATTGTATATTGAATCATGGATAGAAAACAATTTTTCATGATAAAACAATGCTTTTTCATATTGTTTTTGTTCTTTGTTTAATTCATATAATAAACTATAAATAGATTCTATATATTCTTTCGAATTTATTGATTTAGCAATTTCTAAAGCTCTGTATAAATACATTTTTGCCGTATCGTACTGTTTTTCATTAAGTTGGATTTCGCCAAGTTTCAACAGAATATATGAAATCCCCTCCTTATCTTTTAATTTTTTATAAATAGTAAGACATTTGTTATAGTATTTTAATGCTTTATTGTTATTATTAAGATAAAAAGCTAATTCACCTAAATTTCCAAGAGCCATTAACTGTTTTCTTATATTTCCTAATTCCAGATAAATATCATAAGATTTTTTAAAATACTTTTTAGTCTTATCGAAATCTTCTTTATAATAATAAAGAATAGCAAGGTTATTATATATAAGAGCCATTCCTTCTATATCATTGCGTTTTTTTCTTATTTTTAAAGATTTATTATAAAATTCAGAAGCCTTTTCATAATTTTTTGTGCGATAATGTATAAGACCTACATTTAAATATTCTTGTGCAATTTGAACACTATCTGATAAATTTTCCGAAATTTCAAGAGCGTTCATAAAATATTGCATAGCTTTGCCATAGTCCCCCATTTTATCATAAGCAGTCCCTATATTATTAGAAACAGAGACTTCATTTAAAGTTAATTTCTTTTTATGCCAGATATTTTTTGCTAACTTGTATTCTTCAATTGCTTTTTTATAATCTCCTTTTATAATATTGTAATAATTCCCATAAAAAAGATGATATCTTGCCCTATATTCTTTATCATCAATCTGATTAGTTAAAGAATCTAGCTTTAATATACATTCTTTTGATTTTATAATATCTTTGTCTTGATAAATCTTATAGAGTTTAATATATAAATTAACTTTTTGAGTGTCTATTTTACCAATATCAAGTGCTGTATTATAATTTTTTATTGCTTTCTCATAATTTCCAAAGTCTTTATAAATATCACCTATTGTAATATAAATATGAGCAATACCTGATTGGTCATCAAGCTGTTTTTCAATTGCTAATGCTTTTTGAAATTGTTCAATTGTTGATTCTAATTTCCCTTCGGATTGGAATGCCAAGCCTAAAGTTTCATAAGCTATTATTTCGTATTTTTTATTGTTAAATTTTTGTGAATTCTTTAATGCTTGTTGTGCATAATAAAAGCTTTTTTTAAAAGAACGATTCCTATATTCTTTCGATAATTGAAGAAAGATGTCAAATTGTTCTTTGTCATTAACTTTTTTTAACTGCTTCTCTAAACTGTCAATTTTTGAGACATTACCATAGATGAAAGTATTATTTAAAAGAAAAATAAGGAGTAGAATAATTTTAATGTATTTTTTCATGTTTTAATAATGAGATTATTTGTAATTCACACTTATTAAAATTTATTAATTATTTTTTTTCGTTTTTTGTTCTTTTATAGCCTTATTATAACAGTTTCTGCACAGAGGTTCATATTCGTTTTTTTCGCCTAATAAAACTAATTTGTCAGTGTCAGATAAACGATGCGAAAAATGTGCCAGATTACCACAACGCATACAAATAGCATGAACTTTAGTAACATACTCGGCTGTAGCCATAAGAGCAGGAATTGGACCAAAAGGATTTCCCTGAAAGTCCATATCTAAACCTGCGACAATTACTCTTACGCCATTATCTGCGAGTTTTTTACATACTTCAACCAGACCCATATCAAAAAATTGAGCCTCGTCAATTCCAACGACATCAATATCATTAACTAAAAGTAAAATATTCATTGGACTTGAAACAGGTGTCGACCTGATAGCATTAGAATCGTGCGATACAACTTCGTTTTCAGAATATCGGGTGTCAATTTGTGGTTTAAAAATTTCCACTCTTTGTTTAGATATTTTTGCTCTTTTTAATCTACGAATAAGTTCTTCGGTTTTGCCCGAAAACATTGAGCCTACAACTACCTCAATCCATCCTTTTCGTTGTATGTTATTTATGGAGTTCTCAAGAAACATTTTAATATTTGTATTTATATAATTATTTTTACAAAAAAATAAACCCCTTTATCCTTAAATTAAATGGACAAAAAAAAATTAATAAAAAATATCAATAAAGATATTAAAGAAATTGAAAATATCGTTACTAGTTTCAATAATAATTCAGAAATTCATCAAATTGATGTTGATAATACTCTATCAAAAATACGAAATTTATACGATAAAGTTTTAATGTTTAATGATATTAAAGATTCATTTGAAAAAAAAATATCAAAAAATATTGAAGAAAATTTGAAAATTACAGATGAGTTGGAAATCAATACTGAAGATAAATTAAAGATAGAAGATAATGTAGAAGATATAAAGAAGACAAAAAAGGTTATTGTAAAAAGAACAAAAGAAATAACCGATGATAATGTAGAGGATTTTACTCTTCAACCTCATAAAAATAATCAGGATATTGTTGAAAAAAAGCAGAAAAAAAATGAAGAAATAAAGAATGATACAATTCTTGAAGAGGAAAAAAAACCCACAAATAAAAAAAAGGAAGTTAATAATATTGTTGCTGATAGCTTTGCATCAAACCAGAAATCAATTAATGAAAAGATAGCAGGAAACAGAAAATTTAAAGATTTGGCAACAAAACTACAAGACAAACCCGTATCCGACATAAATAAAATTATTAGTTTAAACGAGAAAATTCAATTTATTCAAATACTTTTTAAAGGCGACAGTCAGTTATATAAAAAAACAATAGATGCTGTTAATTCTTTTGACAATACTGAAATGGTCATTGATTTTTTTAATCAAAATTTTGATTGGGATAAAAATAACAAACATTATATTTCATTTATAGAATTAATAAGCCGAAGATTTTTATAAATTTTATGTGAACTTTAATATTCAGGTTTACAATTTAAAGTGTTATTACATTGTTTTATTTGTTAATCGAATGAAATTATATATTATAACTTGGGGTTTAGGAAGAATTTTTTATTAATTTCAAAATTTTTTTAATAAATTGTAAAAAAAACAAATTTTAGATTTTAGTTAATATGAGCAAACTATATGTTGTGCCTACGCCGATAGGTAATTTTGGAGATATTACAATAAGAGCAATTGAAGTACTAAAACAAGTTGATGTAATATTGGCTGAAGATACACGTACAACAAGCATTTTGTTAAAACATTTTAATATTGAAAATAAACTGGTTTCACACCATAAATTTAACGAACATAAAACAGCAAAAAATATTGTAGGAAAAATACAGTCAGGAATTACTTATGCATTAGTATCTGATGCAGGTACACCTGCAATATCCGACCCCGGATTTTTACTTGTGAGGACTTGTGTCGAAAACAATATTGATATAGAATGTCTTCCGGGTGCAACTGCTTTTGTTCCGGCACTTGTTAATTCTGGTTTGCCAAACGACAGATTTTGTTTCGAAGGTTTCTTACCTCAAAAAAAAGGAAGACAAAAAAGATTAAATCAATTAACAGATGAGACACGAACGATGATTTTTTACGAATCTCCATTTCGTTTAATCAAAACATTAATGCAATTTTCAGAATTTTTTGGTTGTGAACGACAAGTTTCCGTTTCTCGAGAAATAAGTAAAATATATGAGGAAAATGTTCGGGGAACAATAACTGAAGTAATTGATTATTTTAACGAAAAAAAAGTTAAAGGTGAAATTGTCATTGTTTTACAAGGAGCCGAATCAAAAAATATAAAGAGTTAAATTTACACTTAAAATGCTATATAAAAAAGCCTCAAAATTTTTATTTTGAGGCTTTTTTTAATATTAAGAAGCTATAATTTTTTATTAAGTTTAAACAACTTTATAAATTTTAAAAATCATAACTGTCAACTATTCCTATTTCTCTTCTTCTTGTTCAGCTTCGTATGCAGCAAGAAGTTTTGTTTGAACATCACCCGGAACAGCAGCATATTCACTAAATTTCATTGAATACATAGCTTTACCTGATGTAATAGAACTTAATGCTGTTGAATACTTATTCATCTCAGCAAGAGGTACTTTTGTAATAATTTTTTCATATCCGCTTTCACTGCTCATACCTTCAATAATTGATCTTCTTCCTTGCAAGTCGCTCATTACATCACCCATATAATCACTTGGAACTAAAATTTCTACAGAATAGATAGGCTCAAGAATTTTAGGAGATGCGTTTTTAAAAGCAGTACGGAATGCTTGCATACCGGCTATTTTAAATGAAATTTCGTTTGAATCAACAGGGTGCATTTTCCCGTCATAAACCATAACCCTAATATCTCTTGCATAAGAACCGGTTAAAGGACCTTCTTCCATCTTTTCCATTATTCCTTTAAGAATTGCAGGCAAGAAACGAGCATCAATTGAACCTCCAACAATACAATTATAAAATACTAACTTACCGCCCCATGGTAATTCATGAACATCTTTACCTCTCACACTTATTTTTTGTTCTTTTTCACCAAATTTATAAAATGTAGGATCTTCCATACCTTCTTTATAAGGTTCTATAATGATATGAACTTCACCAAATTGCCCCGATCCTCCAGATTGTTTTTTATGTCTATAGTCAGCGTGCGCTACTTTTGTAATTGTTTCGCGATAAGGTATCTTAGGGTTTTTGTATTCTGTATCAATTTTATAAATATTGTCAAGTTGCCATTTTAAAGTATTCATGTGAAATTCACCTTGACCCGACAAAATGATTTGTTTTAATTCTTTTGAATATTCAATAAGAATTGTTGGGTCAATAGCATGAATACGACCAAGAGCTTCTCCTAGTTTTTCATCATCAGCTTCATTGCAAGCTTTTATAGCTGTTCTATATTTTGGATCTGGAAATTGAATTTCAGGAAAAATCCAACTTGTGTTTTTAGAATTTAATGTATCGTTAGTTTTTGTGTCTTTTAATTTTACAGTTGCACCAATATCTCCCGCCACTAATTTATTTATTTTTTCTCTATTTTTACCTGCAACAGCATATAATTGAGTTAATCTTTCTTTCGAACCTTTTGTTTGATTAATTAAATCCATACCTTCTTCAACAACACCAGACAACACCTTAAAATATAAAACCTCACCTAAATGTTGTTCAACAGATGTTTTAAACACAAATATAGATGTTGGACCATTTGGATCACATTTAATCTCTTCGTCATTGGTCGATTTCATGGCAGGCATATCTGATACAAATGGAGATACATTAAGAATAAATTCCATTAATCGTCTTACTCCCATATCTTTTTTTGCTGAGATACAGAAAATAGGGAATAATTCTCTTTTAGTTATTCCGATTTTAATCCCTTCTCTCATTTGATCCTCATTTAATGAACCTTCTTCAAAAAACAGCTCCATTAATTTATCATCATTCTCAGCTGCAGCTTCAACTAATAAATTGTGCAGTTCTTCTGCCTTATCCATTTGGTCAGCAGGAATATCTACTATCTTAGGTTCGCCTCCATCAGGTCCCCATTTATACATCTTCATTTTTAATACATCAACAACTGCATTAAATTCTAACCCGGTATTAACAGGATATTGTACTAGTACAATTTTATTACCAAAATGTTGTTTTGTTTCTTCAATTGTTTTTTCAAAATTTGCTTTTTCATGGTCTAATTGATTTACAGCAAAAATTAAAGGAGTGTTAAATTTTTTTGTATGCCTGCTTATTATTTCTGTACCTACTTCTACACCTTGTTGTGCATTTAAAAGCATTAACCCTGTATCAGCAATTGAAATAGTAGAAATAACACCACCAATAAAATCATCCAATCCCGGTGTGTCAATAAAATTAATTTTTTTATCTTGCCATTCAGTATAAAGAACAGTCGAAAATATTGAACGCCCTTGTTCTTGCTCAATTTCATTATAATCAGACACTGTATTTTTGTTATCTATATCTCCACGTCTGCTTATTACTCCTCCTTCAAACAACATACACTCTGCAAGTGTAGTTTTACCAGAGCCTGCACTACCTATTAATGCAATATTTTTTAATTCATTTGGTTGGTAAATTTTCATTTTAATTTATATTAAAGTTGATATCTATAATTATTTATATGATTTATTAATGGGGTTCAAAATTAATAATAATTTATAAACTAACAAGTAATGATAAAAAATAGAATACATATAAAACAAATAATAATTTATGAATTTGTTTTATAATACCCAATAGCAATGGAGAAAAAATATAAATTAATATAAAAAAGAAAAAAATAATCTATATGTTAAATAAAGTATTATTTTTGCACCGCTTTTAGATAAAGTATTTTTTATATGATTTTTTTAATTCTATACTTATTAAAATTGTTGACTTTTTAGCTTCTTTTGTTATTTGAATGTGCTAAGATTCAGGAAATTATAAAAAAAAGTAAAATTATTATTGTTTTAAAAAAAAATATTTTACCTTTGCAAACCAATTTGTTAAAAAAAATAATTAATTTTTATGCCAACAATACAGCAATTAGTAAGAAAAGGGAGGACAAGAATGGAGAAAAAAAGTAAGGCTCCAGCTTTAGATGCTTGTCCACAAAGAAGAGGCGTTTGTGTGCGTGTTTACACTACTACTCCTAAAAAACCTAATTCAGCTATGAGAAAAGTAGCAAGAGTAAGGTTGACAAATGGAAAAGAAGTAAATTCATACATACCTGGTGAAGGTCACAATTTACAAGAACACTCTATTGTTTTAATTAGAGGTGGTAGAGTAAAAGACTTACCGGGTGTAAGATATCACATTATTAGAGGTGCTTTAGATACTTCTGGTGTTGAGGGGCGTACTCAAAGACGTTCTAAATATGGAACAAAAAAACCTAAGAAAAAATAGTAATTAAAAATGAGAAAGTCTAAACCAAAAGCAAGAGTTTTATTGCCAGATCCAAAATTTAAAGATACATTAGTAACTCGTTTTATTAATGATTTAATGATGCAGGGTAAAAAGAATTTAGCTTACGACATTTTTTATGATGCTCTTGATATTGTAGGTAAACGTACAGAAAAAATCGAAAAAACACCTTTGGAAATTTGGAAGCAAGCTTTACAAAATGTAACTCCTGCTGTTGAAGTTAGAAGCCGTCGTGTTGGTGGTGCTACTTTTCAAATTCCTCAACAAATAAGAGATAGTAGAAAATTATCATTAAGCATAAAAGCAATGATAAGTTATGCACGAAAAAGAAGTGGAAAATCAATGAGTGATAAGTTAGCTGCAGAAATTGTTGCTGCTTTTAATGAAGAAGGTGGTGCTTTTAAAAGGAAAGAAGACACTCATCGTATGGCAGAAGCTAATAAAGCTTTCTCTCATTTTAGATTTTAAAAATAAAAAGATAGGGTCGATAGAATAATGGCAAATGATTTAAGCAATACTAGGAATATTGGGATTATGGCTCACATAGATGCCGGAAAAACCACAACTACGGAAAGAATTCTGTACTATACTGGTATTACACATAGGATTGGAGAAGTGCACGATGGAGCTGCTACTATGGACTGGATGGTTCAAGAGCAAGAAAGAGGTATAACAATTACTTCTGCTGCTACTACTACATTTTGGAAATACAATAATAAAGATTTTAAAATTAATATTATTGATACTCCCGGACACGTTGATTTTACTGTTGAAGTAGAACGTTCCTTAAGAGTATTAGATGGCGCTGTTGCTGTTTTTTGTGCTGTAGGTGGTGTTGAACCACAATCAGAAACAGTATGGAGACAAGCAGAAAAATATAAAGTGCCTAAAATAGCATTTGTTAATAAGATGGACCGTGTTGGTGCTGATTTCTTTAGTGTTGTAGATCAACTTAAAGATAAATTAGGAGCTAATGCTGTTCCTATTCAAATACCAATTGGAGTAGAAGATACTTTTGAAGGCGTTGTCGATTTAATCGAAAACAAAGCAATTGTTTGGATTGATGACCAAGAAATGGGAACAAATTATAAATATATTGATGTTCCTGAAGATTTACGTGATGATGTTGACGAGTGGAGAGCAAAATTAGTTGAAGCAGCAGCAGAATCTGATGACGAATTATTAGAAAGATTTTTTGACAATCCAGATTCAATTACTCAAGAAGAATTAAAAGAGACTATACGTAAAGCCACAATTAATCGTACTATTGTTCCTGTAATGTGTGGTTCTGCTTTCAAAAATAAAGGAATTCAACGTCTTTTAGATGCTGTTTGTTCTTATTTACCTGGTCCCATTGATGTAGGTGCTGTTTCCGGTACCGAACCTCATACTAAAAAAGAAATTCACAGAAACCCTGACGATAACGATTATTTTTCTGCTCTTGCTTTTAAAATAGCTACAGACCCATTTGTTGGAAGATTAGCTTTTTTAAGAGTATATTCAGGAATTCTTCCTGCAGGTTCTTCTGTCCTTAATGTAAGAACAGGAAAACGTGAAAGAATTTCACGTCTATACCAAATGCACGCGAATAAACAAAATTCTAAAGAAGAAATTTTTGCAGGTGATATTTGTGCAGCTGTTGGTTTTAAAAATATCAGAACAGGCGATACATTATGCGATGCTAAACATCCTATTTTGCTCGAAACGATGACATTTCCTAATCCTGTTATTGGAGTTGCAATTGAACCCAAAACTGTTGCTGATCTTGACAAACTTGATATTGCTTTAGCAAAATTAGCCGAAGAAGATCCTACTTTTACAGTTAGAACTGATGATGCTTCAGGTCAAACAATAATTAGTGGTATGGGCGAATTACATCTCGAAATTTTAGTTGATCGTTTAAAACGAGAATTTAAAGTTGAGTGTAATCAAGGAGCTCCTCAGGTAGCATATAAAGAAGCTATCACAGGAAAAGTTAAACACAGAGAAATATTCAAAAAACAAAGTGGAGGTAGAGGAAAATTTGCCGATATTATTGTAGAAATATCTCCGGTTGACGAAGGTGAAAAAGGATTACAATTTATTAATAGCGTAAAAGGAGGTAATGTTCCTAAAGAATATATTCCTGCAGTCGAAAAAGGTTTTCGTGAAGCAATGACTAATGGCGCTCTTGCAGGTTATCCTGTAGATAGTTTAAAAGTTATTTTATTAGATGGTTCTTATCATAACGTGGATTCTGACGCTCTTTCTTTCGAAATAGTTGCAAAACAGGCGTTTAAACATGCTTGTGTTAAAGCAAAACCAGTATTATTAGAACCAATTATGAATGCCGAAGTAATAACACCTGAAGAATATATGGGTGATGTTATTGGCGATTTTAATAAAAGAAGAGGACAAATAACAGCAATGGAATCAAAAGCTGGAGCTCGTGTTATTAAAGCACAAGTTCCTCTTGCTGAAAAATTTGGATATGTTACAGTTTTAAGGACATTAACATCCGGAAGAGCAACATCATCAATGCAATTTTCTCATTATGATTTAGTTCCGGCAAAACTTGCTGAAGAAGTTGTAGATATCGCAAAAGGTAAAACAAAATTAGTATAAATATCTTTTTAAAAAATGAGTCAAAAGATTAGAATAAAATTAAAATCTTACGATCATAATTTAGTAGACAAGTCTGCTGAAAAGATTGTTAAAACAGTAAAAAGTACTGGTGCAGTTATAAGTGGACCGATTCCATTACCAACTCACAAAAGAATATTTACTGTATTAAAGTCACCATTTGTTAATAAAAAAGCTAGAGAACAATTCGAGTTATCTTCTTATAAAAGATTAGTCGATATATATAGTTCTAATGCCAAAACAATTGATGCTTTAATGAAATTAGAACTTCCAAGTGGTGTTGAAGTTGAAATTAAAGTTTGATAACCAAAAATAAGCTTTTATAATGGCTGGATTAATAGGAAAAAAAATCGGAATGACTTCCGTTTTTAGTGCCGAGGGAAAAAATATTCCATGCACTGTAATTGAAACTGGACCTTGTGTTGTTACACAAGTCAAGACCGTACAAAAAGACGGTTATGATGCTATTCAATTAGGTTTTGAAGAAAAAAAAGAAAAAAATTCTAACAAACCTCAAATTGGACATTTTAAAAAAGCTAATACAACACCTAAAAGAAAATTGGCTGAATTTTCAGGATATAAAATGAATTTAAATTTAGGTGATGTTTTAACAGTTGATTTATTTAATGACGATACTTGGTTAGATGTAACCGGTATCTCAAAAGGAAAAGGTTTTCAGGGAGTTGTAAAACGTTACAATTTTAAAGGTGTTAATGATGCAACTCATGGACAACACAATAGACTTCGTGCTCCGGGTTCAATTGGTGCTTCTTCATATCCTTCAAGAGTTTTTAAGGGAATGAGAATGGCTGGTAGAACAGGTGGAGATAAAGTTAAACAACTTAGTCTTCGTGTTGTTAAAATTATACCTGAAAATAATTTATTGTTAGTAAAAGGTTCTGTACCTGGTGCAAATGGTTCATATTTAATTATCGAGAAATAATGGAAGTAGCAGTATATAACATAAAAGGCGAAGATACAGGTAAAAAAATTGAACTCAAAGATTCTATTTTTGCAGTTGAACCTAACGATCATTCTATTTATTTAGATGTAAAACAATTCTTGGCTAATAAACGTCAAGGTACTCATAAATCAAAAGAAGTATCTGATTTAACAAGAAGTACAAGGAAAATTAAACGTCAAAAAGGCACAGGAACAGCTCGTGCAGGTAGTGCAAAATCTCCTGTTATGGTTGGTGGTGCTAGAGCGTTTGGACCTCAACCAAGAGATTATTCTTTTAAGTTAAATAAAAAACTTAAAAAATTGGCAAGGAAGTCTGCACTCTCTTATAAAATCAAAGACAGCAAAATTTTTGTTGTAGAAGATTTTAATCTTGAAGTTCCTAAAACAAAAGATTTAATATCAATAACAAATAATTTGAAAATTATTGATAAAAAGATACTTTTTGTTTTACCGGAAGCAAATAAAAATATATATTTGTCATCTCGAAATTTAGAAAATACAAATGTTGTTTTAGCTTCTGAATTGGCAACTTATCAAATTATGAACACTTCCGTTTTATTATTTGTAGAAGGTTCCATTAGTGTTATCGAAAAAATATTAGAAAATTAAATAATTGTTGAAAAATGAATATACTTTTGAAGCCAATTATAAGTGAAAAAATGACAAAGGAATCTGATAAATTTAACAGATACGGATTCGTTGTTAGGAAAATGACAAATAAAATACAAATAAAAAGAGCAATCGAACAAATGTATAATGTTCATGTTTCTTCTATTAACACCATGATTTATGGTGGTAAAACTAAATCGAGATTTACAAAAGCTGGCTCTATTACAGGAAAAACCAGCTCTTATAAAAAAGCGATAGTTACACTCATTGAAGGAGATAAGATTGATTTTTATAGCAATATTTAATTAAGATGGCTGTACGAAAATTTAAACCGGTAACACCGGGACAAAGACATAAAGTAGCTGGTAACTTTGAATACGTTACTAAAACTACCCCTGAAAAATCTTTATTAGCACCAATTAAGAGAAGTGGTGGAAGAAATCAACAGGGAAAAATGACTATGAGATATATTGGTGGTGGTCATAAAAAAAGATATAGATTAATCGATTTTTATAGAAATAAAGATGGAATAACCGCTACCGTAAAATCTATCGAATATGATCCTAACAGAACTGCAAGAATAGCATTAGTTGTTTATGCTGATGGTGTAAAAAATTATATTGTAGCTCCAAATGGATTAGAAGTTGGACAAAAAATTATGTCAGGAAAAGATGCTGTTCCTGAAGTAGGTAATACTTTGTTCTTATCAGATATTCCTTTAGGTACTATCGTTCATAACATTGAATTAAGACCTGATGGAGGAGCTGTTTTAGCAAGAAGTGCAGGAGCATACGCTCAATTAACTTCGCGTGATGGTAAATATGCAATATTAAGATTACCTTCTGGTGAAACTCGTATGATTTTGATTACTTGTAGAGCTACAATTGGTACTGTTTCTAATTCAGATCATCAATTAGAGAAATCAGGTAAAGCTGGTAGATCAAGATGGTTAGGAAGAAGACCTCGAGTTAGAGGTGTTGTTATGAATCCGGTTGATCACCCAATGGGTGGTGGAGAAGGTAGAGCTTCAGGTGGACATCCACGTTCACGAAATGGTATACCTGCTAAAGGATATAAAACAAGAGATAAGAAGAAAGCTTCTAATAAATATATTGTTGAAAGAAGAAAGAAATAATTTTAATCTAATTTAAAATGAGTCGATCATTAAAAAAAGGACCATATATTGATTATAAATTGGAGAAAAAAATTCTTCAAATGAACGAATCTGGTAAGAAAACAGTAATAAAAACTTGGGCACGTAGTTCAATGATATCACCTGATTTTGTAGGTCTTACCATTGCTGTCCATAATGGAAACAGATTTATTCCTGTTTATGTAACAGAAAATATGGTTGGTCATAAATTAGGAGAATTTTCTCCTACTCGCACCTTTAGAGGGCATGCTGGAAAGAAAAGATAATATTTACTTTTAGAGTTTAAACAAATGAGTAAAAGAAAAGGAATAACAGCCCAACAAAAAAAAGAGGAAAGAAAGAATCAATATTTTGCAGTATTAAAAAATTGCCCTACTTCACCTCGAAAAATGAGATTAGTTGTTGATATGATAAGAGGCGTAGAAGTTAACAATGCTTTAGATTATTTAAAATTTAGTCCTAAAGAAGCTTCACGTAAAGTTGAAAAACTACTTCTGTCTGCAATTGCTAACTGGCAACAAAAAAATGAAGAAACTCGAATTGAAGATGCTAATTTATATGTTAAAGAAGTTTATGTTGATAGTGCTCGTATTTTAAAAAGATTAAGACCAGCACCTCAAGGCAGAGCTCATAGAATTAGAAAACGTTCAAATCATGTAACATTATTTTTAGATAGTCGCAGTGCTGTTAACGAAACAAAAAAAGAATAATTAGATGGGACAGAAATGTAATCCAATAGGTAATAGATTAGGAATCATTAAAGGATGGGATTCTAACTGGTATGGAGGTAATAACTATGCTGAGAAAATTGTCGAAGACAATAAGATTAGAACTTATCTTAATGTAAGACTTGCAAAAGCTAGTGTTTCAAAGATTATCATTGAAAGAACTTTGAAATTAGTTACTATTACTGTCAATACTTCACGACCTGGTATCATTATTGGTAAAGGCGGACAAGAAGTTGATAAATTAAAGGAAGAACTTAAAAAGTTAACAAAGAAAGAAGTTCAAATAAATATTTTTGAAGTTAAACGACCAGAGTTAGATGCATCTCTAGTTGGGAAAAATATTGCCAGACAAATCGAAGGGAAAATATCATACCGACGAGCTACCAAAATGGCAATAGCTTCTACTATGAGAATGGGTGCAGAAGGTATCAAAGTACAAATTTCCGGCAGATTAGGTGGTGCTGAAATGGCAAGATCTGAAATGTATAAAGAAGGACGTACTCCCTTACATACCTTAAGGGCAGATATTGATTATGCACTTGTTGAAGCAAGTACAAAAGTAGGTAAAGTTGGAGTTAAAGTATGGATTTGCCGTGGAGAAGTTTATGGTAAAAGAGATTTGTCTCCA
Organism: Bacteroidales bacterium; assembly: GCA_023145555.1. Classification (GTDB taxonomy): domain Bacteria; phylum Bacteroidota; class Bacteroidia; order Bacteroidales; family B39-G9; genus B39-G9. Next base: position 13,494 of record JAGLDO010000008.1, on the reverse strand, counting down.
AATATTGGTCAAAAAAGTTCTAGACCAGATTTTAAAAAGAAAAGAAGAAAATAGCTTTTAATATTTAGCAAATATGTTACAACCAAAGAAAACAAAATTCAGAAAGCAGCAAAAAGGCAGAATGAAAGGCAATGCTCAAAGAGGAAATCAATTAGCTTTCGGCTCTTTTGGAATTAAAACTTTAGAAGAATGTTGGTTAACTGGTCGCCAAATTGAAGCTGCCAGGGTTGCAGTTACTAGACGTATGGAAAGACGTGGTCAAATTTGGATTAGAGTTTTTCCTGATAAGCCAATAACAAAAAAGCCTGCTGAGGTTAGAATGGGTAAAGGTAAAGGTGCTCCAGAAGCATTCGTTGCACCAATTACACCAGGCAGAATGATTCTTGAAGCAGAAGGAGTTTCTTACGAAATTGCTAAAGAAGCTTTAAGATTAGCTGCTCAAAAGTTACCGGTAAAAACGAAATTTGTTGTTAGAAGAGATTTTGTTGAATCATCAATTTAATTATAATGAAAACTTCAGAAATTAAACAATTTACAACTTCGGAAATTCTTGAGAGAATTGATGATGGACAATTAATGTTAGTTCGTCAAAGATTAAATCATGCGATTTCGCCATTAGACAATCCACATCAGATTGTACAATCTCGTAAAGATATTGCTAGATTAAAAACTGAGTTGAGATTTAGAAAGATAAATAACAATAAAGACAAATAATTTTGGTAATGGAAAAACGTAATCTGAGAAAAGAAAGAACAGGAGTTGTTGTCAGTAATAAAATGGAAAAATCCATTATAGTTGCTGTAAGAAGAAGAGAAAGACACCCAATATATGGTAAATTCATTAATAAAACTACAAAGTTAGTAGCACATGATGAAAAAGATACATGTAATATTGGAGATACTGTTAAAATAATGGAAACACGTCCATTAAGTAAATCTAAGAATTGGAGATTAGTAGAAATTATTGAAAGAGTTAAATAATCATGATACAACAAGAAAGCAGGTTATTAGTTGCTGATAACAGCGGAGCAAAAGAAGTACTTTGTATTAATGTTCTTGGTGGCAGTGGTAGAAGTTATGCTAGTGTAGGCGATAATATAGTTGTAACTATTAAAAGTGCAGTACCCTCAAGTGAAGTCAAAAAAGGTACAGTATCGAGAGCAGTTGTAGTTCGCACAAGAAAAGAGTATAGAAGAGCAGATGGTTCATACATTAGGTTTGATGATAATGCTGTTGTTTTACTTAATACAGCAGGAGAATTAAGAGGTACACGTATTTTTGGCCCTGTTGGAAGAGAATTGCGCGAAAACTACATGAAAATTATATCATTAGCACCAGAAGTGTTATAAATTTGTAAATTGTTAATTATGCAAAAGAAATTACACATAAAAAAAGGAGATACCGTTATTGTTATAGCTGGTGAGTATAAAGGACAAAAAGGTAAAGTTCTTCAAGTTTTTATTGAAAAACAACGTGCTATTGTAGAAGGTGTTAATATGGTATCAAAACATACTAAACCAAATGCTACAAGTCCTGAGGGAGGTATTATTAAAAAAGAAGCTGCAATACATGCTTCTAATTTATTGAATATCGACTCTGCATCAGGAAAACCAACACGTATTGGAAGAAAATTAAATAGTAAAAATAAATTAGTTCGTTACTCAAAAAAATCAGGGGAGGAGATTAAATAATGGAATATACTCCAGAACTACATACAAAATATTTAGCTGAAATAGTACCTGCATTAATGAAGGAATTTGCTTATAAAAATGTAATGCAAGCTCCAAGATTAGAAAAAATAGTAATTAATCAAGGTGTAGGAAAAGCTATTGCAGATAAAAAACTAATTGACATTGCAAGTACAGAAATGTCAGCAATTACAGGTCAAAAGGCTATTCAAACTTTGTCGCGAAAAGATATATCTAACTTTAAAGTTAGAAAGAAAATGCCCATTGGAGTAATGGTTACTCTTCGTCGTGAAAGAATGTATGAATTTTTAGAAAAATTAATTAGGGTTGCTTTACCAAGAATTAGAGATTTTCATGGTATTAATCCTAAATTAGATGGACGAGGAAATTATACTTTTGGTATAACCGAACAAATTATTTTTCCTGAAATTGAAGTAGATAAAATTAATTCAATTTTAGGTATGAATATAACTTTTGTTACTTCTGCAAAAACAGATGAAGAAGGTTATGCGTTATTAAGAGAATTTGGAATACCTTTTAAAAAGAATTAAGATATGGCTAAAGAATCAATGAAAGCTCGCGAAGTAAAGCGTCAGAAATTAGTAAATAAATATGCTGAAAAAAGAGCTAAATTAAAAGCAGAAGGTGATTATGTTGGGCTGAGCAAATTACCCAAAAATGCATCTCCTGTCCGCCTTCATAATAGATGTAAATTAACAGGTAGACCAAAAGGTTATTTAAGACAATTTGGAATTAGTAGAATTACTTTTAGAGAAATGGCTCTTAAAGGACTAATCCCCGGGGTTAAAAAAGCTAGTTGGTAATTTAAATAAATAAAAAAAAATGACGGATCCAATAGCAGATTTACTAACAAGAGTTAGAAATGCACAACTTGCAAGACATAAAGTGGTAGAAATACCTGCTTCAAATATTAAAAAAGGTATAACTAAAATTCTTTTCGATAAAGGTTATATACTAAATTATAAATTTGAAGAAAATGATGTCCAAGGAACAATTAAGATTGCTCTGAAATATAATCCGGACACTAAACAACCGGTGATAAAAAAATTACAAAGAATTAGTCGACCAGGTTTAAGAAAATATGTTGGCTCCAACGAATTACCTAGAGTTATTAACGGCTTAGGTATAGCAATAATATCTACATCAAAAGGTGTTGTTACTGATAAAGAAGCTAGAGTTCAACATATTGGCGGCGAAGTTTTATGTTACGTATACTAAATAAAAGTTTATAGAATGTCACGAATTGGAAAGTTACCCATAGTCATTCCCGAAGGAGTTACTGTAACAATTAAAGATAATTTAGTTGTTGTAAAAGGTCCTTTAGGAGAATTAGAACAAAAGGTAGATAAAGATATTAAAGTCAGTATTGAAGATAATAATGTCATAGTTACTAGACCATCAGACCAAAAAAGACATAGATCATTACATGGTTTATATAGATCTTTAATTAATAATATGGTTTATGGTGTGTCAAAAGGATATACAATTGAACAAGAACTTGTAGGTGTTGGCTATAAAGCTGAGTGTAAAGGACAAATTTTAGAATTAAGCTTAGGGTATTCTCACAATATTTATTTTGAGTTACCAGTTGAAGTTACATGCACTGTTAAAGTTGAGCGTCGAAGCAATCCAATTATTCAATTAAAAAGTGTTGATAAACAATTGATTGGTCATGTTGCAGCTAAAATAAGATCGTTTAGAAAACCAGAACCTTACAAAGGGAAAGGTATTAAATTTGTGGGTGAACAATTACGCAGAAAAGCAGGTAAAGCTGCAGCTAGTGTATAATTAAAATTATATTATTATGTCTTTATCTAAACAACAGAGAAGAATAAGAATTAAATATCGAGTTCGTAAACATGTTTCCGGCTCTCCAGAAGAACCTCGTATGAATGTTTTTAGAAGCAATAAAGGTATTTATGTTCAATTAATTGATGATATTTCTGAAGCTACATTAGTTTCTGCTTCATCTCTTAATAAAGATATTGCTGAAAAGAAAAGCATTACTAAAATTGAACAAGCGGGTTTAGTTGGAAAATTAATTGCTGAAAAAGCTATTGAAAAAGGAATTACGAAAGTCGTATTCGATAGAAATGGTTATTTGTATCATGGTAGAGTAAAAGCTTTAGCTGAAGAAGCAAGAAAAGCAGGACTTAAATTTTAAATTATTATGTCAAGTATTAGAAATATAAAAACTACAGATTTAGATTTAAAAGATAGATTAGTTGGAATAAACCGTGTAACAAAAGTTACAAAAGGTGGTCGAACTTTTAGTTTCTCAGCTATTGTAGTAGTAGGTAATGAAAATGGAGTTGTTGGTTATGGCTTAGGTAAAGCTGGTGAGGTAACAACTGCAATTTCAAAAGGTGTTGAAGACGCAAAGAAAAATTTAGTTAAAATACCTATTCATAAAGGAACAATTCCTCATGAACAAACTGCTAGATTTGGTGGAGCTCACGTTCTTTTAAAACCAGCTTCTCAAGGTACTGGTGTTAAAGCAGGTGGTGCCATGAGAGCAGTACTAGAAAGCGTTGGTGTAAAAGATGTTCTTGCTAAATCAAAAGGATCTTCTAATAATCATAATGTAGTTAAAGCTACTATTGCAGCTTTATTACAATTAAGAGATGCTAATGCTATTGCTTACGAAAGAGGCGTTGATCTCAATAAAGTTTTTAATGGTTAAAAAATTTATAAAATGACTAAATTGAAAATTACTCATATTAAAAGCAAAATAGGTAGTACAGAAAGACAAAAAAGAACTTTAAAAGCTTTAGGATTTAAAAAACTAAATTCATCAGTTGAAGTTGAAGCTACATCACAAGTTTTAGGAATGATTAATAAAGTTAAACATTTAATTTCTATTGAAGAGATTTAAATATAAAATTATTTTTTAATTATGGATTTAAGTAATTTAAAACCGGCAAAAGGTTCAGTAAAAAAAGGAAAACGTTTAGGTCGCGGTCAAGGTTCAACTAATGGAGGTACTGCTGCAAGAGGTATGAATGGTGCAAAATCAAGATCTGGCTACTCTAAGAAAATTGGTTTCGAAGGTGGTCAAATGCCTTTACAAAGAGTAGTGCCTAAATTTGGTTTTAAAAATATTAACAGAAAAGAATATAAAGGTGTTAATATTGATAAATTACAAGTATTAGCTGACAAACATAAGTTAACAAATATTGATATTGAAGTATTAAACAAACACGGTTTAGTTTCTAAAAATGATTTAGTTAAGATATTAGGTAATGGTAAATTAACTGCAAAATTAGAAGTAAAAGCCCATGCTTTTTCAAAAACAGCTAAAGAAGCTATTGAAACAGCCGGAGGAAAAGCTGAAGTTATTTAATAACTTTGTTTATTTTTTTACAATAACAATAAAATATTTCTAAATTGATTGTTTAGAAATATAAAATAGATAAAATATTATACCCGTGAAAAAATTTATTGAAACAATCCAAAATATATGGAAGATTGAAGATTTAAGAAAAAGAATCTTAACAACACTTGGTTTGCTATTAGTTTACAGACTAGGAACACGAGTTGTTTTACCTGGTATTGACCCATCACAGCTTGATGCTTTACGTCAACAAACTTCCAGTGGAGTAATGGGATTGTTAGATATGTTTTCTGGAGGAGCTTTTTCAAATGCTTCAATATTTGCATTAGGTATTATGCCTTATATATCTGCATCTATTGTTATTCAATTGCTTGGTATGGCAATACCATATTTTCAAAGACTTCAACGTGAAGGCGAAAGCGGTAGAAGAAAAATAAATCAAATTACTCGTTATTTAACTCTTGTTATATTAATCTTTCAAGCTCCAAGTTATTTGGCAAATTTACATAATCAATTACCGGCATCTGCCTTTATTACACACGGAACTTTTTTCACAATATCGTCAATAATCATACTTGCAACAGGAACAATGTTTGTTATGTGGTTAGGCGAAAAAATTACTGATAAAGGTGTCGGGAATGGTATATCAATAATTATTATGATTGGTATTATAGCCAGATTACCGTTTGCTTTTGTTGCAGAATTCTTCTCAAGAGTTGAAGAAGCAGGTGGTGGATTAGTTATGTTTCTTGTAGAAATAATATTCCTTGCTTTTGTTGTTCTAATAACAATACTGTTAGTTCAAGGAACAAGAAAAATTCCTGTACAATATGCAAAACGTATTGTTGGAAATAAACAATATGGAGGTGTGCGTCAGTATATACCATTAAAAGTAAATGCTGCCGGTGTTATGCCAATTATTTTTGCTCAAGCAATTATGTTTGTACCTGTTGTAGCTGTTGGATTTGCAAATTCAGAATCATTAAGTGGTTTCGCTGCTGCGTTTTCAAATTATACAGGATTTTGGTATAACTTTACATTTGCTGTTTTAGTAATATTATTTACATATTTCTATACAGCAATTACAATTAATCCCACACAAATGGCAGAAGATATGAAAAAGAACGGTGGTTTTATTCCGGGTGTTAAACCGGGAAGAAAAACTATAGAATTTTTAGACGATATTATGTCTAAAATTACCTTACCGGGATCTTTCTTTTTAGCATTAATTGCAATACTTCCTGCATTTGCAATGATTTTCGGAATTAATAATCAATTTGCACATTTTTATGGGGGAACCTCTTTACTTATTTTAGTTGGAGTAGTTCTTGATACATTGCAGCAAATTGAAAGCCATTTATTAATGCGTCATTATGATGGATTAATGAAATCAGGAAGAATTTCAGGAAAAAGTAAATCAGTTTCTGGAATGTAAAAGAATAAATGATTATTAAATTATAGAAAATATGGCAAAACAACCATCAATAGAACAAGATGGAACTATTATCGAAGCATTGTCAAATGCAATGTTTAGAGTAGAATTAGAAAATGGTCATGTTATTATTGCACATATTTCAGGTAAAATGAGGATGCATTATATAAAAATTTTACCGGGAGATAGAGTGAAAGTTGAAATGTCGCCATATGATTTAACAAAAGGACGTATCACATTTAGATATAAAAAATAAATAAAATTATAGAAAGATGAAAGTAAGAGCTTCTGTAAAAAAACGTTCCGCAGATTGTAAATTAGTACGCAGAAATGGGCGTTTATATGTTATTAATAAAAAAAATCCTAAATTTAAACAAAGACAAGGATAATTTTTATAACTTTGCAAACTTTAATTTTAATTAGTTTATGGCAAGAATAGTTGGTGTTGATTTACCAAAAAATAAAAGAGGAGAAATAGGTTTAACCTATATATACGGTATCGGTCGTAGCAGAGCTATTACAGTACTCGAAAAAGCCGATGTAGATAGAAATATCAAAGTTAAGGATTGGTCTGATGAGAACATCGCTAATATCAGACGAGTACTTAATGAAGAATTTAAACTCGAAGGAGAATTACGTTCTGAGGTTCAGTTAAATATTAAACGTTTAATGGATATCGGTTGTTATAGAGGTATTAGACATCGTATTGGTTTACCTGTACGAGGACAACATACAAGAAATAATGCTAGAACAAGAAAAGGTAAGAAAAAAACCATAGCAAATAAAAAGAAAGCAACCAAATAATAATTAACAATTATGGCACAAAAGTCGAGAACAGTAAAGAAAAGAAAAGTAAAAGTTGAAGCTGTTGGTCAAGCCCATATCCATGCTTCTTTTAATAATATTATAATATCTCTTACTAATAGTGATGGTCAAGTTATTTCAGCATCTTCAGCTGGGAAAATGGGTTTTAGAGGGTCAAAAAAGAACACTCCTTATGCAGCTCAAATTGCAGCAACAGATTGCGTAAAAGTAGCTTATGATTTAGGATTACGAAAAGTAAAAGTGTATGTTAAAGGACCTGGGACAGGAAGAGAATCTGCAATTAGAACTATTAATAATGCAGGAATTACAGTAACAGAAATTATTGATGTTACTCCTTTACCACACAATGGTTGCAGACCTCCAAAAAGAAGAAGAGTATAAATTAGAATTAATGTAATTAAATTTTATTATAGAAGATGGCAAGGTATAGAGGACCAAAAACAAAAATTTCCAGAAAGTTAGGAGAGCCAATTTTTGGACATGATAAATCATTTGAAAAGAAAAATTATCTTCCTGGACAACATGGAAATAATAAACGCAGAAAGAAAATATCAGAATACGGCTTACAATTACTAGAAAAACAAAAAGCAAAATACACTTATGGTGTTTTAGAAAAACAATTCTCAAATTTGTTTAAAAAAGCGTCAAGAAGTAAGGGTGTTACTGGTGAAGTATTGTTGCAATTTCTTGAAATGCGTTTAGATAATTTAGTATTCCGTATTGGAATAGCACCAACCAGAAGTGCTGCAAGACAATTCGTGTCACATAAGCATATTACTGTTAATGGTAATGTTGTTAATATTCCGTCTTATAAAGTAAAAGTAGGAGAAGTTATTGGAGTACGTGAAAAATCAAAATCATTAGAAGTAATTTCAGATTCTTTAGCTTCTGCCAGATACAATAAATATCCTTGGTTAGAATGGGATGGAAATGTATTGTCTGCTAAAGTTATTAATATACCTGAAAGATCAGAAATACCTGAAAATATAAAAGAACAATTAATTGTAGAATTGTATTCTAAATAATACTAAATTAGATAATTTTATGGCAATATTAGCTTTTCAAAAACCTGAAAAAGTAATAATGATCGAATCTGATGAATTTGTTGGAAGATTTGAATTTCGACCATTAGAACCCGGTTATGGCATAACAATTGGAAATGCTTTAAGAAGAATTCTTCTTTCTTCTTTAGAAGGATATGCAATTTCAGCTATCAAAGTAGATGGCATAAACCATGAGTTTTCTACTGTTAATGGTGTATTGGAAGATGTTACTGAAATAATCCTTAATTTGAAACAAATACGTTTAAAAAAACAAATTGAAGATTTTGAAAGTGAAAAAGTATCGATTACTATTACAGATCAGGATACTTTTAAAGCTGGCGACATCAATAAATTTTTAAACGGTTTTGAAGTAATTAACAAAGATTTGGTTATCTGTAAAATGGAGACAGATGTTAAACTTCAAATGGATTTATTTATTAACAAAGGTAGAGGATATGTCCCTGCTGAAGAAAATAAACAGTTAGATGCTGAAATAGGAGTTATTCCAATTGATTCAATATACACACCTATTAAGAATGTAAAATATTCAGTCGAAAATTATCGTGTTGAGCAAAAGACCGATTATGAGAAATTAATTTTTGAAATTGTAACTGATGGTTCAATTTTGCCAAAAGAAGCTTTAAAAGAAGCTGCAAAGATATTAATTCACCACTTTATGTTATTTTCTGACGAAAAAATTACTCTTGATTCTGAAGAAAAATTAATTAATGAAGAGTTTGATGAAGAAGTTCTTCATATGAGACAATTATTAAAAACAAAATTAGTTGATTTAGATTTATCTGTAAGAGCTTTGAATTGTCTTAAAGCAGCAGATATTGACACACTAGGCGAACTTTGTACTTTTAATAAATCAGATTTATTGAAATTTAGAAATTTTGGTAAGAAATCATTAACAGAATTGGAAGATCTTTTAGAGTCATTAAATTTAAGTTTTGGAATGAATATCTCTAAATATAAATTAGATAAGGAATAATAAGAGATGAGACACAGAAAGAATTTTAACCATTTAGGAAGAAAAGCAGCACATAGAAATGCTATGTTAGCAAATATGGCTTCTTCTTTAATTTTTAATAAAAGTATTACTACAACAGTTGCTAAAGCTAAAGCTTTAAGAATGTATGTTGAACCATTAATAACTAAATCTAAAAACGATACTACACATTCTCGTAGAATAGTGTTTAGTTATTTACAAAATAAACATAGTGTTTCTGAATTGTTTAGAGATGTTGCAACTAAAGTAGGAGAAAGACCAGGTGGTTATACTCGTATTTTAAAATTAGGGAAACGTCTTGGTGATAACGCAGATATGTGCATTATTGAATTAGTTGATTATAACGAAAATATGTTAGAAGATTCTAAATCAAAAGCTAAATCAACTAGAAGACGTAGAACTAAAAAAGCAACTACTGAAACTGTAGAAACTAAAGTTGAAACTACTGAAGCTAAAGTAGAAGAAAAAGCAGAAACTAAAGTTGAAGCTACTGAAGCTAAAACAGAAGAAAAAGCAGAAGAGACTAAAGTTGACGAACCTAAAGAAGAATTAAAATCGGAAGAAGCTAAAGATTCTGCTAAAAAAGAAGAAAAAAAACCAGAAGAAGACAAAAAATCTGAATAATAAAATATATTCGTAATTTTAAAAAAGGGAATAAGTTTATAACTTGTTCCCTTTTTTTATATTCTTATAAATTAAAAAAAATTGAATGAGTAATTAGAATTAAATAGTAAGGGCGTTATTTTACAAAAAACAAATTATACAATAATCGCCTATTAGTCATATTTGTTCATTTTACCTTCAATAGTTACATCGGATTTTTTTCTGTTTTGGATTTTAATATTTGTAATTACTTCTTCGGAACCGGCTTCAAAACAAGCTTCTTGTATTTGCTTTATAATTCCCATTATTTCATCATAATCGCCTTCCATAACTGTTTCGAAAGGGCAAACTCTATATTTAATTCCTGATTTCTGAATTACCTCAATTGCCTTGTCAACTATTTTGTATGTATCATTATTTGTTGACTTTGGCAACACTTGTACTGCAATATTTACTTTTTTAGGCATAAAATTTTGCGGCTATTTAATTTGTTTTTTTTTGTTTTTTAAGAAATCAGAAATTTCATCATTATTGAGAATTTTTGTGTTCGTAATTAAGAATTCTTCATTAATAAAACTTCCTAATTCGTTGCAATTATTTATTGCATCTTTAAAAATATTTCTAATAGGTTCTTGAATAGGAATTAGAGAAACAATTTTCGAAAAATTTTTAAAGAATTCGATTTTTTCAATCTCAGCATTATGGTGTTTTAATGAAAATTCAAGTTCTTTAGAAATAATTTTCTTTTGAGTATCTGTAAAATTATTATCGTTAAGTGCAAATAAAACAGTAAAATATCTCAATTTAGAATTTTTTCCACCTAAGCCTGTTGAGATAAATATTTGATTCTCATTTAGAATTGACCCCTCAAGAACCATTCTTGATTCTTGTAAAGCTAATATTGACCAATTTTTTAATTCTTTATCCGGATTTTTTGAATATTTTTCAAGAATTCTATAAGATTTAACATTATCGTCAGAAGCTAAAATTATAATTATTTCTTTTTTTTCTTCTATTTTAGTTTCTTGGCTGAAAAGTTTATCTTTTACATCAATGATATTTAAAGATTTATTTTTTTCTTTAATATTTTTTGAATATTCAAAGTATTCAATTTGAACATTTATATCTATTTGCTCATTTAAAATGTTCAACTTGCCTGAAATATTTTTAGTTATTTCATTTAGCTTATCAAACAAATTTATATTATTAATATTTTCTTCCAAATTCATACTATTTTATTTAAGATAAATAGCTAAGCAAATATACACACAAAAAATTTGCCAGTATAAATTAAAATTAATAAATAAGATAAATTTTCAGTTTTTATTATTAAGATTAATTATTTAAATAACGAAAAATAACTTAATCATGGTATTGTATAGTAAAAAACAAAACGTTATTTTTAACCATTCTAATTAAACATGAAATTATAGATGAGACTTTCAGAATTAAAGACAGGAGAAGAAGGCGTAATAGTGAAAGTAATGGGATATGGTGCTTTTAGGAAACGTATTATTGAAATGGGTTTTATAAGAGGACAGAAAGTAAAGGTAATAAAAAACGCCCCTATGAAAGACCCTGTTGAGTACCATGTTATGGGATATAATGTTTCTTTGAGAAAGAGTGAAGCAAAGAATGTAGAAGTAATAACAAAAGAAGAAGCAAAGGGACTTAAACTAAATAATTTTGAAGGCGTTATTGATGAAGAAATTTTAAAAACATCGGCAAGAGAAAAACGAAAAAATATTCATATTGCTTTAGTAGGTAATCCTAATTCGGGCAAAACAACACTTTTTAATTATGCTTCGGGGGCTAAAGAACACGTTGGAAATTATAGTGGTGTTACTATTGAAGCAAAAAATGCAAAATTTAAACAGAATGGCTATAATTTTGATATTGCAGATTTGCCGGGAACTTATTCATTAACAGCATATTCACCCGAAGAGCTGTATGTGAGAAAATATATTTTTTCTGAAAAACCCGATATTGTAATTAATATTATTGACGCCTCAAATCTTGAGCGCAATCTTTATTTAACAACTCAACTTATTGATATGGATATTAAAGTTGTGATAGCTTTAAATATGTATGATGAGTTGAAAAACAAAGGAGCTCATTTTGATTATAAAGCATTAGGCCAAATGATTGGAGTTCCTATTGTGCCGACTGTTAGTTCAAAAGGAAGAGGTATAAAAGAATTGTTTGATGAAATAATTGAGGTATATGAAGATAGAGAACCAATAGTTAGGCATATTCATATTAATTATGGTAAAGAAGTAGAAAAATCTATTAAAATTATTAGAGATAAAATTAGAGAAGTTAAACAAATAAGAGATAAAGCATCAACAAGATTTTTAGCTATTAAATTATTAGAAAAAGACCGAAGTACAAATTTTATTCTTTCGAAATTTGATATTTATAATGAGATAAAAGAGATTACAGGATATGAGATAAAACGACTTGAAAACAGTTTGCTTGAAGATAGTGAAACAATAATTACTGATGCAAAATATGGTTTTATTACTGGAGCTTTGAAGGAAACTTATGTTGAAGGCTTAAAAAAACGCAGAAAAAAAACAGATGTAATTGACACAATTGTACTTCACAAAGTGTTTGGATTTCCAATATTTTTGTTCTTTATGGGACTTATGTTTTATACAACATTTGGCTTAGGAAAGTACCCAATGGATTGGATTAGTCAATTAGTTGATTTAATAAGTTCAGGTGTAAGCAATATATTACCAAATGGAATTTTTAAAGATCTTATAGTCGATGGTGTTATTGCTGGAGTAGGAGGAATTATTGTTTTCTTACCAAATATTTTAATCCTGTTTTTGTTTATTTCTTTTATGGAAGATACAGGATATATGTCTCGAGCAGCATTTATTATGGATAAGTTGATGCATAAAATTGGATTACACGGAAAGTCGTTTATCCCTTTAGTTATGGGTTTTGGTTGTAATGTGCCCGCAATTATGGCTACAAGAACAATTGAAAATAGAAATGACCGATTACTTACTATGCTAATTAATCCATTTATGTCATGTAGTGCCCGATTACCTGTTTATATTTTGATAATAGGTGCTTTTTTTCCAAAATATCCCGGTTTAATGCTTTTGGGTATTTATTTATTTGGTATCTTTTTAGCAGTTGTAGTTGCAAAGATTTTTAAAAAATATTTTTTTAAATCAAAAACAGCCCCATTTGTTATGGAATTACCTCCTTATCGTATGCCAACCGGCAAAATCATTTTTTTGCATATGTGGAATAAAGGTGCTCAATATTTGAAAAAAATGGGAAATGTTATACTTTTTGCATCAATAATAATTTGGGCTTTAGGCTATTTTCCTCGAAATGTTAATTATTCTAAAGATTACACATCTTTAATTTCACAAAAAGAAAATTTTAACAAAACTAATGTGAAATTTTATCATGAAAGTTCAAAACAAAAATATAGTGAGTTAGATATTAAAAATGACATTGAAGAATTAAAAGCTGAAAGAGAAAAAGAACATCAAGAAAATTCATATATAGGAA